>NZ_JAUBRO010000017.1:0-132807 GCF_036701945.1 Microcoleus sp. MON1_C1
CCAATTAATGATGATATCATTTTGATTAAAACTAGCCACTATACCAGCTTCCGACACAATTGCTTTATAGTCTTTCCCTTCAGACTTTTCTCCTTTAGGTGCGCTCAGTCGTACTTTTCCACCATCTGCACTTAGCTCCGAAATATCTGCTATTGCTATGGGCTGCTCGAAGTCTTGATAATGTACTAATCTTTGTTGTGTTTTAGACGGAACAGTCACCCCCGTTATATACTTAATATCTTGGGCTGCATGCTTATAAGCAACATTGGCACTAAGTCTTAAGCAACAGTTTTCTAAATGTGGGCTCAGCCTACTACGGCTACCACAGCCTAGTTGCTCTGCTTGCTTCTGGGTGATAATTAAATCACCGAGAGTACTTTTTAATGTCTTTATTCTTCCTCCTTTTGTACCGCTAGCTTCTGAGATAAAAAAAATCCGATATGCGGTGTCACATGAGTCAAAACTTGCTCTCTGACTGCGAGTTCAATCTCTTCTAATGTCTGCAAGGATTCAGGATTACAATCAGCATACAGGATGGCAGAAAGAGCATCTACATGTGTTTTAATTGCCTGTTGTTGTTCTGGTGTCATGATTCTATCTCAAGTGGGAAGACCTGATAATTATCGCCTATTTTACTGATGATAGCTAAAACTGTTATTCGGGTCTTGATGAGTATTTATACTTGACGCAAAAGTGACACGCTCCCACCGATTTCATGTAATGGCACAAATAAATAAGGAATTAGATGCCCAAAGGAAGCGAGAGAAGAGACAGGTAGAAGATTTAATTAAAAAAGCCGAATCGTCAGAAGAGAAAGCAGACCAAGAGAAAGTTTTAGAAGGATTGAAGAAAAGTAAATATGTGTTATTGAAGAACGAATCAGACCTCAATGAAGAGCAAAAAGCTAAACTCGTGCAACTTAAAGATGTATCTCCTACTCTCAAAAGTATGCCTGAATTAAAAGAAGAAATTAGAATGATTTTCGAGCAGGCTAATAATTGGTTAGTCGGTTTGTGGAAACTGGGGAGATGGCTGTCAGGAGCTGAAAAATATTTTCCCGATAGTCAGAACACTATTATTCGTTGGCTAGATGAGATTATTGCTTACTTCGATTATAAGACTACGAGTGGTGTTGTCGAAGGCATCAACAATAAGCTCAATTTGATTAAACGTTCTGCTTACGGGTTTAGAAACTTTGAAAACTTCCGAGTTAGATGTTTGCTTACTTGGCAATTTAATTGTTAATTTAGCATACTAGCTACTGAAGAGCCATAATTATTTAGTTAAAATTTTAAACTCTGCCAGTTAATGCTCGAAATCTAATACCTATCTAAGAAGAAAGATTATCCGGCTTTAAGAAGTTTAGAAAATCTTAAGGTTCTGATGTAATCTGCTTAAGTGGGGTTAAAATTAATGATTTTAAGAAGGTGTTTTAAGTTATTTAGTAATGCACAAATTCAGGCTTTTGTCAAATTAATTTAGATGCGTTTACCCTGCGATCGCACGCCCTCGCAAAAAATTCTCCCAAATTCTGCCAAAGTATCCTGAAAGAGGTGCTGTGAGACGGGAGACTAAATTAGTAGATGCACCCTGATTAAATAACTCCCGACCAATTTTGGTTTGGGGTTTTTTTTTGCGGTATCGACGGTGATGCTGAAGAAAGTTTGAGGTTATCCGGATTGCGCTCGAATTCTCAGGAAGCTTAATTGGTAGATGCACCCTGATTAAATAACTCCCGACCAATTTTGGTTTGGGGTTTTTTTTTGCGGTATCAACGGTGATGCTGAAAAAGTTTGAGGTTATCCGGATTGCGCTCGAATTCTCAGGAAGCTTAATTGGTAGATGCACCCTGATTAATTAACTCCCGACCAATTTTGGCCGGGTTTTTTTTTGCCGCTCGCGCCCTAAACCACGAATTTTCGCAAATTTTCGCAAACTGTCCGGAACAGGTACACCTCAAACCGGAGACTAAATTAGTAGATGCACCCTGATTAATTAACTCCCGACCAATTTTGGCCGGGTTTTTTTTTGCTGCTCGCGCCCTAAACCACGAATTTTCGCAAATTTTCGCAAACTGTCCGGAACAGGTACACCTCGAACCGGAGACTAAATTAGTAGATGCACCCTGATTAATTAACTCCCGACCAATTTTGGCCGGGTTTTTTTTTGCCGATCGCAAGCTGAGCCACAAATTTCCGCAAAGTCTACCAAAGTGTCCTGAAAGAGGTGGTGTAAAGCCGGAGACTAAATTAGTAGATGCACCCTGATTAATTAACTCCCGACCAATTTTGGTTTGGGGTTTTTTTTTGCCGATCGCACGCCCTCGCCGCCAATGTTCGCAAATTCTGCCAAAGTGTCCTGAAAGAGGTGCTGTGAGGCGGGAGATTAAATTAGTAGATGCACCCTGATTAATAAACCCCAGCCAATTTTGGCCGGGGTTTTTTTTAGATCAAAAGCTGCATTAACCAATTAGGCTAATTCGCCTCAAAAGACTGCACCTCAAGAACCGGGCCGATCATAGCAAAAGTCATCACATCCTTACGCACTTCACCTTTAACACTGACTTTCAAACCAGCTTTTTTCAAATCAGAAGGAGCATCCTTAAGTTCGTAAGTTTCCCCATCTTCGCCGACCAAAGCCCAAGTACCGGGACCCAACCCTTTGCGTTCAATTACACCTTTGACAGTAATACTCATGCCGATCGCACCTCTGTTTTAATTGCTAAACGTGCCAGTCCGAAACACAGTACAGCATTGACAATCAAGAATGTTTGTGATACCAAACCTGTACCCAATCCCCAGACTGCGGGCGACAGGAAAGCATTCACCGCTAAACTGCTGGCAAAACCGATCGAAATTGCGATCGCGATCCACTTCCACTGTTGATGTCCCAACAGCAAAGCAATCAAAATCCCAGGAATCAAAACGCTAGCAAAAAAGGGATTCAGCATACTGCTGCCATTAATTGCGCCGCCGAGTTCGGGAATAGAACTGCCCATCACCCGCATCGGCCACTGCGGCAAGTCAAATACAAACAAGTTGCGGAGGAAAAAGAACCCAGAACTGCCAGCCATCAAGCCGCCGGAAAAGCCCCAAGTCCACTGGAACGGAAAATAATTCCGCATAAAGAAAGCCAGCAGGTAAGAACCGAGCACCATTGCAATTTTAGGCAACAGGGCGACTGCACCGCCGTCAATCCAAAAGCGGGGGTTGAGATACCCGTTATCGCGCAGCCAGCGGAAGAAATCGCGGAAGTTGATTTGTCCGCGCTGGGCTAGCTGAACTGCTGCGGCTGCGTCTAGGTGTCCTGAACCAAAATGGTTTAACGGATCTTCAGTGACATTTCGCGAGGACTGCAAGAGTACGCTGCGAATTTCGTCTGGTTCTGTGATGCCGGAAGCCTTGACAAGGGCTGCAACGGCTGCAACGTGGGGAGAAGCCATGCTAGTGCCTTGGTAGCCTTCAAAGACTTCGGCGCCTGTTTCCGGGTCGATCGTACTTTGCAGGATCTTGCCCATTTCAGAACCGCCAGGGGCTGCAATATCAACCCCTGCGCCGAAATTGGAATAAGTGGCTTTTTCGTCGTCGGGGCCGAGGGCGGAAACGCCGATGACGTGGGGATAGCGGGCGGGATAGGAAGCGGAACTGTCGCCGGAGTTGCCGGCGGCTGCGATGATGACAACACCTTTAGAGTGGGCGTAGTCGATCGCCTCTTCCATTAACTGACTTTCACCGCCGCCGCCGAGACTCATGTTAATCACGTCGGCGCCGTTGTCAGCAGCAAATTTAATCGCTTCGGCGATGTCGGAAACCGTGCCGCCACCGCTGCCGCTTAACACTTTTAGCGGCATTAAAGCTGCTTCGTAGGCAATGCCTGCAACGCCGTAATTGTTGTTAGTTGATTGGGCGACTGTACCGGCGACGTGAGTACCGTGGCCGTTGTCATCGTAGGCTTCGGCGCGATCGTTTACAAAGTCGTAGCCCGGTACAAATTTGGTTTCTTTTAAGTCAGCGACTGGAGTAATACCCGTGTCAATTATCGCTACTGTTGTGCCGCTGCCTTTGGTTTCGTTCCAGGCAGATTCTACGTTGATGCTGCGGAGATTCCACTGCTTGGTATACATGGGGTCGTTGGGAATCTCGAAAGCGCTGTAGACGTAGTTGGGTTCAATGTATTCGGTATCTTTAGCCAAATTTGATTTTTTCAGGGCGTTTAGCAAAGTGCGATCGCCCTTAACTACATATACATTGTCGCCCGCTGAGAATTCGCTGTTGAGTTGCGGTGCGACTTGGTACTGTTGGGCGATCGCATTTACTTCTTTCGCAATCTCAGCAGCACCCAAATCTTCGCGGAAATCAAGCACAATCGAGTCGTAAGTGCCTTGAGTAGCAAGTCCTGGGAAATTTGAAATCGCCCAGCCGAGCCCGATTAAAAATAAGCACAGAAGGAAAAACTTTTTCATTGCCGATCGTCCGTTTAGGGAAGGCGTGTTCACCACAATAACCCAATTTTCACCGCCAGCGCCAGTTTTCCTTGCTGTGGCTTGTGGATATCTCGCACGCGGGCGTTTGGTATTTTTCGGCTGTGGCTCTTGCTCGATCAAAAATTGCTCTAATTTATAGTTGAAATTCCAGAGCAAGTTTTAGGAGTTCAATTAATTGTATCATTAGAGAAGATGTGAAACAGAACAAGCGAGTATTTTCAACAAGGGTATTGCATGGAAAGAGGTTTAATGTGGCTGCCGCTGCTGGCAATTTTTATTTCTCTAGCTTGGGCTGGATGGAACGAGTATCAAAAGCTAGAAGCGTATCGCGTCTGGGCCGAACAATTCGCTAAAGCCAAGTACGATATTTATGCTGTACTCGGTCAGCGAGAAGACAGTTTAACTTGGGGAAAACCTACTCGCAGCGGGCCGGTAAATTTGCAAACATTTTCTTTAAAAGACGTGGAGTCGCTGCGGTTGTTAGTCAACTCTCAGGCAGTTGATTTAGAGTCACCGCCGAATTCGGGAAGTCCAATCGCCCTCGAATTTTTGTTGAAAGATGCTGCTGCGGTGCAGGTTCCTTTTACAGAAATTCCTCTAGCGACTAAATGGGGAAAATACTTGCAGCAAGAATTGCAGCGCTTTAGGTAAAAACACTCTCCGGCAAAGCAGCGTATAGGGAGCATCTCAATGAAAGCAACCAAGCCCAAAATTGGAGTTTTGAGGCAGGAGACAGGAAGCAGGAGGTAGGAGGAAACAGGAAGAAGGAAAGAGCCAGAAGAAGTGTTTTTACCACTATGAGATGCTCCAAGCGTATAAGATGTTAACTCTGCTGCTTTAAGTTAAAAAAGTCTGTAAAACTGGTAGTAGAAATAGAGCTTACGCAACAAATCCTTTGAACTGCAATCTATAGGGTAAAGTACCCAGGGATCGCCCGGAGGACATGAGTTCTTGCAGTAAGTAGTAAGAGTAGTGTCCCCGTGCGCCCGCTCGTGTTCCGTGCGTACCTTACAGTTAAAGTTATTGACCAGCGCGTCCTAAAACAGCTAAATTGCCAGCCCCCCAATCAGCGGAATGCAAACACAAGAATTTTTACAGCGCTATCAACAGGGAGAGCGCAACTTTGGTCACATTGACCTCAGCGGCGCTAGTTTAAGCGGTGTTAACCTGCGAGAAATAGACCTCACTGGTGCTAACTTGACCGGTGCTAATTTGAGCTGGTCTTTTTTGAGCAATGCCAAGTTGATAGGGGCTTGTTTGCGGCGCGCGGATCTCCGCAGTGCGGGGCTGGCTGGGGCGAATCTGAGCGGGGCCAATGTGAGCGGGGCAAATCTTGCTAAAGCGGATTTGCGCCTTGCTTGTTTGGAAGCAGCAGAACTCAATTGGGCCGCGTTCCCCGAAGCGGATTTGGGCGGTGCTAATCTTCAAGGAGTTAAATCTGACCAAATTAATTTTGCCGGGGCTAAACTCGACGGCGCGAAGTTGATGGCGGCGGAATTGATGGAGGCCAATCTCAACCGGGCTAGTCTTGTTGGTGCTAATTTAACTGGTGCTAATTTGCGGGAAGCGCATTTAGTGGAAGCGAATTTGCGATCGGCAATTTTAATCGGTGTAAATTTGATTGAATCTGACTTGAATGGCGCTCAAATGCGATCGGCAAATCTGACTGGCGCTGACTTGCACCGAGCTGTGCTGGCGGGTGCGGATTTGACTGAGGCGGTGCTGGATAACGCTGATTTGAGTCGAGCTAATCTGGCGGGTTCTTATTTATTGAAAGCGAGTTTCAAGAAGGCGCTTTTGCTGCGAGCTAACCTGCAAGGAGTGTATTTGCTGCGGGCGGATTTGAGCGAAGCTAATTTACGCAGTGCCGATTTGCGGAAAGCTGATTTGAGCGGCGCTTATTTGATGGATGCGATGTTGGGTGAAGCGGATTTAAGAGAAGCTTGTTTGATTGAGTGCCGTTTGATTCGGACGAATTTGGAGGGGGCGCAGCTTACGGGTTGCTGCATTCAAAATTGGCAAGTTCAAGATGTCGATCTGTCGAGAGTTGACTGCAGCTATGTTTTTACTCAGTTTGATTATAGTGCGAAAGTTGCGGCAAATCGCTTGCCGGTCGATCGCGATTTTGAGTTGGGGGAATTGGGGCGGCAGCATCAAGAGGACAGTTCTATTGTGAAGGTGTGTTTTGCGGAATCTCCTAATTGGGAGGCTCTGGTTTTTACGATGCGTCGAGTGGAGTTGGAGAGCCGCGAACTTAAGTTGAACGTTCAATTTTTTGAGTCGGCGGGAGAACAAAGTTTACTGAGGCTGAGTGCGAACCGTTTGGTGAACGGCAAGATTTTGGGCGATCGCATTTTGGAGCTTTATCCAGATATGTTAGAAAAGGTTTTAGCCAAGGACGCTGAAATTTTGGGTTTGCTCGACTTGGCTATTCCTAGTAACAGTGTGGAGCCGGCGGAGCCGAGTCACAAGGAAATATTGCTCAGAAGACAGGAAATCTACCAGCGGATGGTTCGCCAAATTTCGTTTATTTTGATGTCTCAGACGCCGGATAAATTCGCCGAAAGCGTACAGCGGCTGTTGGATTATTTGAAGCAGCAAGGTATCCCGACAGAGCAGATTCAAAAGAAAGTCATCAGTCAGGCGATCGTGCAGCGGGCCAAGCAAGACCCGGGTTTTCGGGAACAGTTGCTCACGTGGGAGAAAACGGCGTCCGATCGCGTTCGGTGTTCGATGATGGGGGAAGCGGTGCGGTATGCGATCGCCCTTTTAATCGATGATTAACAGTTAATCGTTAACACTTGAAGCCGGCGACCCGCTAAGGCGCGGAGTTGCTCGTCGGCGTCCGAAACTGCAAGCATCGTGCAGCGGGCCAAGCAAGACCGGGTGTTTCGGGAACACTTGCTTAGGTGGGAGAAAACGGCTTCGGATTGCGATCGGTGTTCGGTAATGGGGGAAGCGGTGCGGTTTGCGATCGCTCTTTTGTGGGAATAAATTGACATAGAATTGAAAACCCAGTATCACAGTGTATACTTTTTATTTTTGAGGTAAAAGTTTATGAAGATTAGTTAGAATTCCGAAATTAATGCTCTCTACATTAAATAGATATTTAACCGTAGCTTAAATGTAGCTTTTGCATCATCACCCATATCTCGATATCGTTCGCTGCAACACGGTTGTTAGGCTGCGTGCTTTACTGTTTTGGCTGTCATTAATCCCCAAAACCAATTTATTTTATAGCGTTCTATATACACATCATTGTACCCAGCATCTTCTAGGATTCGGCTGCACTCTTGTTCGCCATAAGTCTTGAAGTGGGCGCGCTCGAATCGACGGAGAAATATATCGAAAATACGGCACGTCCAATAGTCGTCACACCAATCTGTAATGACCAACTCCCCACCTGAACGAAGAACGCGGCGCATTTCTTGAAGTGCAGTCATAGGCTGATGAATGTAGTGAAACATATTGCATGAAATCACGACATCAAACTGTTCATCCTCGAAAGGGAGCTTTTGGGCCCATCCCTCAGACAATTCAATGGTCGCCGGAAGTCTCTGTCGAGCAACTTGCAACATCTCTGGCACTGGATCGACACCAAACAATCGAGATTGTGGGTAAGTCAATGCAAGCTGCTGAAGAAGTATACCTGTACCGCAACCGACATCTAGCACCCGATCGGTCGGTTGTAGTTTAAATCGGTTGAGTGTTTCTTGGGTCGTCGCTTGAATGTAGAACGACCATTTGACATCATAATCAGAAGCTAAACGCGAGTATTCTTGAACAACTGGATGGTTCTTGTGCAGATGGTTATCAGACATAGTATTGAGTTATTTGGCCACTATTAGCTGTTAGGTTCCAATGACTGACTGTTGACTGACTGTATCATTGTTTCTTCTCATCGCAATTAATTTTAACTTCTATGTCTAATGGATTAGTTCTGTTTACCAGTCTTGGCTCCTGAGTCGGCGATCGGCTAAGGCCCGGATTTGCTCGTCGGCGTCGGAAACTGCCAGCGATCGCAACATTGGCACAACTCCCGAATTTTCGGGAACAGTTGCTCAAGTGGGAGAAAACGGCTTCGGATCGCGTTCGCTGTTCGATGATGGGGGAGGCGGTGCGGTATGCGATCGCCCTTTTATCGGAATAAATCGATATGTGCGATCGGTACTGGGAGATGTTGGCACGCTTTCTGGTAGTTGCTGATTTACGGTATGAAATGCTAAATAGGGAACTCATATAAACCATTACACACAAAGCTTAGGGATTTTTCATTTATTTTTTTCATGCGTTGATTAAGCAGCACGTTTCTGTTAGCTCCTATACATTTTGTTGTATTGACAACATATTCCCTAGTTCAGAAATCACCAGGCTGGCGATCGCAAGCTCGATCGAGCCAGGAAGAGGAACATAATCTTCTTTAACTCTTGCAGGACTGAGGCGATGGTCATAATTTAGTAAAGTGCCTCAGATATCGAAACCCTCAATAACAGTTCCAGCAATTGATATGACGCACCCTAAAATTTAATTTTAGTGTGCCAGTTGCGTGAGGGTAAACGAATCTAATTTCTAAATTCCCATATCTAGAGTTTGACTAGAGAGAAAAGTGCTACAGGTGGAAAAACCATTCTCAATAAACAACAATAAAGCCGATTTATTATGCTAAAACCCTCGTTAAGCTGTTCTACATTTAAACTGTGTGTCAAAAATCAATAAAACTATTGTGGGATGGGCTTGTAGCCTGTCGGTAATTTCCAATTTAAATGCGTAACAGCTTATTGACAAGATGCGTTTACCCGGCCAGTTGCGTAAGTTTTGTATTGTTAAAAAACGTTGCAATTTCATGGTTGAAACTTTTTGCCTAGTAAAATATACCTATTGACCTGACCAGGAGCATCTTGTTATGAATAGTTCCAGTAATGACGGTAACTTTTTCGATCTAACTCCCAATTCTGATTACTTCAGGCTAACCCCAGGACTTTTAAATCCCTTCACTAGAGGACTGCGGGCTTTAGAAGGTAATGATATTGTGATTGGTTCGGTCTCTCCAGAATTGATCGATGGCGGTGGCGGTGAGGATTGGCTGTTCGGGTATGTCGGTAACGATGCCCTCATCGGAGGTCAAGGAAATGACTTGTTGCGCGGCGGTCAAGGCAGCGACCTACTTAGAGGTGATGAGGGCGATGACATTTTGGCTGGCGACTTGGATGGAGACACGCTACTTGGTGGTGGTGGCAACGATATGTTTGTACTCCGAACTGATCTAAATACAGCAGCAGTAGATTGGATCGCTGACTTCGACCCTAGATTTGACGGGATTGGATTAACTGACAACCTCAGCGAAGCTGACCTAAATCTAGAACCCTGGGCAGGGGGAACTTTAATTAAGATTCAAGCTAATAACAGGATCTTGGGACAAGTGGCGAACGTTTCGCCAGAACAACTCCAGAATCGTTTTGCCCCTGCCGATTTCGTCTTAGATGACAACTTTAACAGACCAATAAATCTCGATTCCCTGAGCAATCCTATTTTGGGTTTCGTAGGTGAAGACGACTTCCAAGATATTTACACTTTCACCACTGACACACTCAGCAGTATTAAATTGAAACTCAAAGATTTGAGTGCGGATGCTGATTTATTTATCGCAAGGGATGCCAATGGCGATGGTAGCTCGATTGGAGAGGAATTCTCTGCCTCCCAAAATTTTGGAAGTGTGGAAGAAGTAATTGAAAGTCGCTTTCTTGTACCCAGCAGATACTTTGTCTCCGTTCAACAGGGTGTACGGCGAGCTAACACCAGCTACAAGCTGGAGATAACTGTCAATCCAATCTTGCTGAACCAAGCTATTCCTATTGGCACATTCAGCAGCGGAGTCAAGGGTTCATTGGACGGCGTTGTTGAGGAAAAACAACCTGTGCAACTTTACAAATTTGATCTCCCACAGCCCAGCGACCTTCAAGTCAACTTGCGGGGAATGTATCCAGATGCTGATGCGGATTTAGTGCTGTTTCAGGATGTTAACAACAACAACAAGGTTGATTTTGGTGAAATTCTTGGCGTTCCTCAACAACAAGGCAACAATCCAGAGGAAATTTTATTTAGAGGGTTGTCAGCAGGTAGTTATTTTCTCGGAGTCAATCGTTTTGCAGGCTACACGCCCTACAACCTGAGCATTTTAGCTGCACCGGCAACAGATAAGTTCAACAGCTTGTTTGGCTACGGGCTGGTGGATGCAGCAGCGGCCGTTGCGGCTGCCACTGATAAACAGCAGTTGGATGCTGCTGACCCGCTCACCAGTGCAGCTAAGTTTAATAATATAGGTGACTTAAACCTGCTAAACGTTGCCCCAGCCTGGAAAGCAGGATACACGGGTAAAGGTGTTGTGGTTGCGGTACTGGATACAGGCTTTGACTTGAGTCATCCCGATTTAAGGAGCAATATCTGGCGGAATCCTAATGAAATTCCGGGGAATGGTATTGATGACGATCTCAATGGAGTTAGTGATGATGTAAATGGGTGGGATTTTGTGGATGGCGATGCCAATCCCTCCCCAGATTCAAATGATCAGCGTGGGTTTCACGGAACTCATGTAGCAGGAATTATTGGGGCGAAAAGAAATGGAATTGACATCAATTCTCCCAATAACAGCTACGAAATGAATGGGGTTGCTTATGATGCTCAGATTATGCCAATTAGGGTATTGGGACGTTCAAATTCTGCTAATGTCGCTGCTGGCATTCGCTATGCGGTTGACAGTGGCGCAAATGTTATTAACATGAGTTTCGGTAATCTGTTTGCCGATCCCAAAGAGCGAGAAGCGCTAGAATATGCCAAGCAACGCGGAGTTTTTGTGGTAATGGCAGCGGGAAATGACAGGGATAAACTCAACCCAAGCGAACCAAGTTTTCCAGCATTTTATGCTTTCGACAATTTGGGAGTAGCTGTCGGAGCAGTAACAACTCCAGGTAAACAGGTGACAACTTTTTCCAATCCTGCTGGTTCGATACCAATAAATTTTGTGGTTGCTCCAGGTCATGAAGGCTTATCTACGGTTCCGGGAGGTTATAACCCTAAATTTGGGGGAACGTCTATGGCTGCTCCCTATGTTGCGGGTGTAGTTGCTCTCATGCTTCAGGCGAATCCAAACTTAACTCCTGACCAAATTTTGGCCATTCTGACTAAAACAGCAAAACCTGAAGGAATTACCTCGGAAGTTAATTAGACATAATTAACAACTATTGGGAAATTTCTCGAACCCCTGTTTCTCTCCAAGAAACCCGGGTTTTGTTTCCGTCTACCATTCTTCGCTCCTGAGCCGGCGACCCGCTAAGGCCCGCACTTGCTCGTCGGCGTCGGAAACTGCGAGCGATCGCAACAAAGGCACAACTCCGGGATTTTCGGGATAATGTTCGATAATCGCTTCGAGTGCTGTAAATCGGGGATTGTAAGGAAAAGAACCGTTTTGATTGTCAACATCGCTCAAAGCTCGATCGCGCAAAAACTCAAACATTCCCGGCTCGTCTTTCCATCCACGCATTAACTCTACTAGGGCGATCGCCCGCACCTGCGAATCTTCTTCTTTTTGAGCTCTACTTTTGAGCCACTCGAAAGTTTGAGACTGATTTGTCCACCCCCGCGCTAACTTTTGCAAAGCGATTTGCCTGACAGCGGGACTCTCATCGCCCTCTGCTTTAGCCTCCAGCAGCATCCAAGTTTCAGGATTGTCCGGCCAGTTGTAAGCAAGTTCAAGCACCGCCGCTTGCCGCACCAGCGCTTCCCCAGAATCGAGCTCAATTTTCAGCCAAGGCAAGGTTTCTGGGTGGTCGGGCCACCCCCGGACGATCGCCCGCACCAGCACGCTCAGCAGATGAGAATCTTGCTCTGACTCGACCAGGCTTTTGAGGAAAGGCAGCGTCTCCCCCCGGTGAGACCAGCGTTTTGCGATCTCTTCCACCGCAGTTTCTCGGACGTTGAGGTGTCTGTCTGACTCGGCGAGATTTTGCAACCAAGCAAAGACTTCGAGGCTGCCTGACGCCAGTGCGGCGACAGCCTCCACTACTACTTGCCGCACAGTCCAGTAATCCTCGGAATCAGCTATTTTTTTCAGCAGGGGCAGGGTTTCTGGGTGGTCGGGCCAACCTGCGGCTATCTGTTTTAGGGCTATTTCCCGCAGGTCGGCGTCGCGATCGCTCAATGCTATATTTTTCAAAAAAGTCAGAGTTTCTGGGTTCCCGGGCCAGCCAGAGGCAATTGCTTGCACTGCTGAGCGCCGGACGCTCGCACTCGCGTCGGACTCGGCTTTAGTCTTCAGCAGCGGGTAAATGTTTGGTTCGTCGGGCCAGTGCGAGGCCAATTCTTCTAAGGCTGCTGTCCGCACTTCTTTGCTGCTGTCGGATTCGGCTAGGGTTTTCAGCAGCAGGCAAACGTCCGCTGCAGCAGGCCAGCCCGCTGCCAACTCCCGCACCGCTACGGTTCGCAGGATAGAACTTCCTGTCTCGGCAAGGTTTTTGAGCAGGGAGGCCGTGCCTAAAAGGCTGTGCCAACCTCTGGCTATTTCTTGCCACGCCGCGACTCGCACTCCCAAATTTTCGTCGGATTCGGCGGCGCTTCTCAGCAGCAGCAAGGTATCTGTGCGATCGGGCCAATGAGAGGCTAACTGTTCGAGTGCTGCGGTGCGGACTGCGGGACTTTGATCGAACTGAGCCAGGACACTCAGCAGCGGCAAAGTATCGCTGGTGTGTGGCCAACCAGAAGCCATTTCTCGCACGCAGGTCGATCGCACTGCCCAGCTTCCATCGAATTGGGCGAGGTTTTTGAGCATCAGGTAAATTTCTGGCTGGTCTGGCCAACCGCGGGCTATTGCTTCAACTGCTGTGGCTCGGACTTCGCCACAGTCACTGGAGTGAGCGAGTATTTTCAGCCAAGGCAGGGTTTGCGGGTCGTTTTTCCAAGTTTGGGCGATCGCCGCGATCGATCGATGGCGAATTTGATAAGTTTCCTGCAATTCTTGAGCGCTTTGATAAAGAATCAGAAAACCCGTGCCGTATTGCGATAACTTTTTTAAAGCGTTTAACAGTCTTTTTTCGGTTTTTTTATTAACATCATTTTTAACTTTTAACAGGCATTGCGCTGCTAAAAACAAATTAATAAATTTTTCTTGTTGACCGTTTTGATCTGTGAGATACTCGATAATTTTGCTCGCTGTTTCTTCGTCGAGCTTAGCTGCAATTTCTCTGAGGACTTCGTGCAAAGATTCGTCCCGCCAGTGCTGACCGAAAACTTGTATGTTGAGCTCGGTCCAAGTCAGTTGACCGATTTTGAGTTGGGCATTGATTAACTCTGCTACCGTCTGGGGATTATTTTCGGAAACAAGTTTTTTTAACAACATACCGATACTCTGCCCCTGAAGTTTGTTTGCATTGACAATCCTCGCATCAGCTCCGATATTAGTTGAGATTTTTTTGAGCGACCCTGGAGTATGGAACCAATCGACTCTATTTTAGACGAAAAATACTGAGTCGGCAGGGCCCCAATGCAAAATCCGCCAGCACCCACAGGAATGTTAAGTGGTGGCGGATGGCGATCGAATAATTAAGCCGCTGAATCTAACTAACAGCTACTTGGACGCGATCGGCTACAACTCGAACCCCAAAAGTAGGAATCTTTACCGTTTCATCGTCGAGACATTGCCCGGTAGTCAGACTAAAGTTTTGTTTGTAAATGGGAGAAGCAACTTTGAGAGTGCCGTTGCGATCGCCTACAATTCCCCGCGACAAAACAAAAGCTTTGCTAAACGGGTCGTAATTGCTAAGCGCATAAACTTCATCTCCGTTTCCCACTCGGAAAATCGCCACTTGTTCGCCTTTAACTAAAGCGCAAACTCCAGTATAAGGGGCGATCGCATCGAGAGAACACACATCTACCCAAGTTGTTACTGTATCGGAAACTTGTAATGATTGAACCATTTTCTTTTCCTGTTAATTTACTTCAATCTGCTTCCCAGTCTCGGGCTGGGAACGTAGGTTTCGAGGCTCTGCCTCGCCGAAGGAGGCTCTGGCTTACGGTTAGAGGAGGCAGAGCCTCCGGGACTTCATTCCCAGGTAGAGCCTGGAAGATTAAGCGAGATTAAATCTTGCTCGCTCCCCTGATTTAAGGGGAGGGCTGGGGAGGGGTTATTCCAAAACTCCAACCAGAGCCTTTTCATGTTCGTTAGCAGGCCGCGTTTGTCCCCGTTCCGCCACACGAACAATACTCGGATCGGGCAAATCGGAATTCACAAAATGCTGGAACCGCTGCACCTTTTGTGGGTCTTCAATCGTCGTTTTCCACTCACATTGATAAGTATTCACTAAATGTTCCATCTGCGCTTCTAATTCAGCACAAATGCCCAGAGAATCCTCAATTATCACCTGTTTCAAGTATTCAATTCCGCCCTCAAGTTTGTTCAACCAAGTAGCAGTGCGTTCCAATCTGTCGGCGGTGCGGATGTAGAAAACCAAGAATCGATCGATATACTTAATCAGCGTTTCCTTATCGATATCCGTCGCCAGCAAAACCGCGTGCTGTGGCTTAATACCGCCGTTGCCACACACGTACAAATTCCAACCATTCTCTGTCGCAATTATCCCAAAGTCCTTGCTTTGAGCTTCCGCGCATTCGCGAGTGCAACCAGAGACAGCAGATTTGAGCTTGTGGGGCGATCGCAAACCGCGATACCGCAATTCAACCTCGATCGCCAAACTCGTTGAATCCTGCACCCCAAAGCGGCACCAAGTGCTACCAACACAAGATTTTACAGTACGCAGAGCCTTACCGTAAGCGTGTCCCGACTCAAATCCCGCATCAATCAACCTGCGCCAAATATGCGGCAATTGATCCACGCGAGCTCCAAACAAATCAATCCGTTGCCCGCCAGTAATCTTAGTATAAAGCCCAAAATCCCTGGCAACTTCCCCCAAAACAATCAACTTATCTGGCGTGATTTCTCCCCCCGGTATTCGCGGCACCACCGAATAAGTACCGTCGCGCTGAATGTTTGCCAAAAAGTAATCGTTCGTATCTTGCAAACCGACGTGAGACTTCTCTAAAATATGGTCATTCCAAGTAGAAGCCAGCATCGAACTAACAGCAGGCTTGCAAATTTCGCAACCCTTACCTTTGCCGTGTCTTTCAATCAACTCCTCAAAGGTTTTAATCTCTTGAGAACGTACTAAATGGTACAATTCTTGACGAGAATATTCAAAATGTTCGCAAAGATTATTTTTGACTGAAAACCCAGCTTTCTTCATCTCCGCCTTGAAGATATCCGTCACCAAAGGCACGCAGCCGCCGCAGCCCGTCCCAGCTTGAGTGCATTTCTTGACGCTGGCAACATCGGTTAAATTGCGATCGCGAATCGCTTCACAAATCTGCCCTTTGGTAACATTATTACAAGAACAAATTTGAGCCGAATCCGGCAAACTGTCTACTCCAAAACCCGCCGGGACTCCCCCTTCTCGCGGTGGCATTAACAAATCTTCGGGATGCGGCGGCAGAGCAATTTCATTTTGCATGAATTGCAGCAAAGTGCCGTAAGCCGAAGCATCTCCCACGAGAATTCCGCCTAAAATCCGGCTGCCGTCTTGATTTAAAACTAATTTTTTGTAAATGCCTTGGAAGGTGTCAGTGACAACAATTTCTTTAGCATCCGCCGACTTGGGAAAAGGATCTCCAAAACTAGCGACATCCACCCCCAATAGTTTAAGTTTAGTGGACATATCCGCACCTGTAAAATTGCTTGTGGAACGGGCATCTTGCCCGTCATCCGCTACAATGCTCAAAATATCTGCTGCTACGCTTGCCATTGTATACCCAGGCGCAACTAAGCCGTAGATGCGATTTTGATAAAGCGCGCATTCTCCGATCGCATAAATGTCAGGATCGGAGGTTTGGCAGCTATCATTAATCACAATGCCACCGCGTTCTCCTACTTCTATACCGCAACTTCTGGCAATTTCGTCGCGGGGGCGAATGCCCGCAGAAAACACTATCATATCTGTTGCCAATTCCGAACCGTCAGCGAACAGCATTTTAGTAACTTTGCCATCTTCGCTAACAATTTCTGTTGTAGATTTGCTGGTATGAACCGAAACTCCCAACTCTTCTATTTTGCTGCGGAGAATTGCACCGCCCATCTCGTCAACTTGCACGGGCATCAGCCGCGATGCAAACTCAACTACGTGAGTTTTTAGACCCATATTTTGGAGCGCGTTTGCACATTCTAGACCTAACAAACCGCCGCCAATTACTACACCAGTTTTGCAATTTTTAGCGTAATCGGACATCGCTTCCAGGTCGTCAATAGTCCGGTAAACAAAAGTTCCTGTAGCGTCTTTGCCTTTAATTGATGGCACAAATGGATAGGAACCGGTCGCGAGAACAATTTTGTCGTAGGGAACTTTTAAACCGTTGGCTGAAGAGACTATTTTGTGTTCCCGGTTAATGGCGACTGCTTTGTCGCCGATGTGAATTTGGATGCCGTTTTCTTGATAAAATCCCGGTGCAACTAAAGATAAATCTCCCGCTGTTTTGCCCGAGAAAAATCCGCTGAGGTTTACGCGATCGTAAGCAACGCGCGGTTCTTCACAAAAAGTAATTAAATTCCAGTGTTTGGCAGCATCCGAGCTGACCATTAACTCTAGGAACTTGTGACCTACCATGCCATTGCCGATTACAATGAGGTTTTTTTTGGCTGTCATTAGAATCTCTTTTATCCCGTTTATCAGTCGTTGGGTTTATTAATATAAGACTTTATTGTAAACTTTTGTACTTATATATACCAAAAATGGATGTTTATGCAATTGTCGAATACTTTCGATTGCATTTTTGCATGGCATGATGTGTGCGATCGACTTAAGTAGGTGCGTCAGTGGATTTTAGATTTTAGATTTTAGATTTTAGATTTACTTCACAGTTAAGAATGGTGCGTCAGCTAAGTGTTTTTGACAAAACGATTAACATTTTTACTGTGACGCACCTTACAGTTTTCTAATTTTTAATTATTATTTAAGCTCCCATGCTCGAATACTGCTTCAAGCCCTGTCGCCAAAGCCAGCGATTCCACACAAAAAACACCGCACTCCAACCAAACATTACCAACAAACTGCGGCCTACATCTACGGGCAATCCGATCAAGATTGAAGCGGGAAAATGAATCAAATAAGGAAAAGGCGTCCACAAAACTACTTCGCGCACGGGTGCGGGAAACACTTCTAACGGCGCGGTAATTCCCGATAAAAACAGGTAAATTAAAGACCAAAATTGCTCGATCGCACTTGCCCTTTCCAGCCAAAAAGCAAACAGCGCAAAAGTATACTGTATCAGAAACCGCAAACAAAAAGTCAAGACGATAACCAACAAAAATAGCAAAAACCTGCCCAAACTCGGCAGCCAAAAAGACTGCGGGTAAATTGCAAAAAATAGCAGCACTAATCCGAATACAAAGGGCAGCCTTGCAAACCTTTCGGAAACGTGAGATACGAAGTGGTGCCATACGGGATCGAGAGGCTGCAACAATCTATTAGATAGCTTGCCTTGCACTACTTCCTTTTCAAACTCCCAAATTACCCAAACTACATTTACTTGCCTGACAATGAAAGTGGCTAAAAAATAACGGGCAAAGTCGAGGGAATTCAGCCCAAATTGACCAGTCTCGGCCGCCTGCGTCCAAACACCCATCAAGATAAATGGCAAAGCTCCCGACAGGGCCCACAAAAACAATTCTGCCCGGTATTCGAGCATATAAGCGTAGTAGGTAAATAACAAAGTTTTAGCAATTTTGATTGATTTTGTCATATCATTTTTAGATTTAATTTTTCAGTGTTAGCAACGGGCAAGATGCCCGTTCCACACAACATTGAAACTCTAGTGTAACAGGCATCTTGCCTGTTCAATTTTTCAGTGTTAGCAACGGGCAAGATGCCCATTCCACAAAATATTGAAATTCTAGTGGAACAGGCATCTTGCCTGTTCAATTTTTCATTGTTAGCAAGGGGCAAGATGCCCGTTCCAAAAAACCTTGAAACTTTAGTAAAACAGATATCTTGCCTTTTAGGGAGAATGAACCCAGCCAAAAACATTACACTTTTCCCGTGCGGAAAACGCGACCGATTACCTCTTCAATTGGCGGGTCAGTAACAGTCAAATCTATCACTTCCAACTCCGCCAAAATCTTCGCCACGCTCACCGTCAGCTCTTCCCTTTTCACTAAAAAACGCACCGATTGTCCCTCAATAGATTCTACCTCCCCGTAAGCAAAAGCACTATCTTTTGCCAGCGGCTTAGCTAATTTTACCTGAACTTCCCGATAAGGTGCAAACCTGTCGAGCAATCCGTCTAAACTGCCATCATAAACTAATTGCCCTTCATGGATTAACAAAACGCGCTTGCACAAAGCAGTAATGTCCGCCATGTAATGGCTCGTCAACAGCACCGTTGCTTGATAGCGCTCGTTATATTCTCGCAGAAATTGCCTGACGCTAAACTGTGCGTTTATATCCAAACCTAAAGTCGGTTCATCTAAAAATAATACTTCTGGCTGGTGCAGCAGCGCCGCCATCAATTCAGCTTTCATGCGTTCGCCTAAAGAAAGCTTTCGTACCGCCTGATTTAACTTGCCTTCTAGTGACAGCATCTCTGTCAATTCTCCGACTCGCCGCCGATAATCTGTATCGGGAATGCCGTAGACAGCGGCATTGATTCGCAGAGAGTCAAGCACTGGTAAATCCCAAATTAACTGCTGTTTCTGCCCCATCACTAAAGTGATTCTTTGCAGAAAATCTGCTTCCCGACGAAAAGGAGTGCGATCGCACACTCTCACCGTACCCGCAGACGGATAAATTAAACCAGTCAGCATTTTCAGCGTAGTAGTTTTGCCCGCACCGTTAGCACCGAGAAACCCCACCACTTCCCCCGGTTCAATACTGAAAGAAACGCCCTCAACAGCTTTGATATTGCGGTAAGTGCGACTAAAAAAGTGTCGCACTGTTCCTTTAATCCCCGGTTCTTTAATCGCTACCGGATAAACTTTGCTCAAGTCTTCAACTAAGATAATTGGCATCGGTTCAAATTTTAACTTTTATTTTAATCTAGGGTATTTCCATCAGGCTTGTGCCAAGATGGAGCGATCGAGCTGTCTAGTAGGGTGCGCCAGCGATTGCTCGATCGCTCACAGGAAGTAACTGTGTTCTGGCGCACCCTAATAAGCTATAGAATATTGCACAATATCCATCCTCACATCGCACTAAGTTTACAAATATGGTACTCACCCCAGATAATTCAGACATCTCTCGTTTGGTAGGAGACAATTCTCCTGAAAATATTACACTTGCACCAGGACAACTTGCTAGTTTTCCGGGGGGACTTTGGATGGTCGGCGGCAATGATACTGTCAGGGGCTCGTCAGATGCAGAACGGATTTTCGGCAACGATGGTAAAGACAGTCTGTTAGGCGGTGTCGGCAATGATTCTATTTACGCCGGCAAAGATGATGACGATGTTTTGGGAGAAACTGGCGACGATTTCTTGACAGGAGATAGAAATAGCGATTTCCTTGATGGGGGTGCGGGAAATGATTTGCTGCGCGGAGGACAAGGTGTTGATTTGTTAGTGGGCGGAGAGGGTAATGATACTTTAATTGGCGACAGAGATGTGGATATTTACCAAGGTGGTGCAGGGAACGATGTATTTGTTTTGAGAGTCGATCAAGCGGGAAGCAGAGTAGTTGGAATTGAAGTTCCTGACGCGGTAATTGTGGATTTTGATAAGTCTAGCGATTCGATTGGAATTAGTGTGCCATTTACCAGCAGCAATATTTCCTTGGAAGAGGTAAGTTATAGCTTGAACGATCCGAGACTGCTGCTGATCGATCCTGCAACTGTAACGGGGGGAACGAGTTTGTTAGCCAAGGGCGGGATATCGCGGCAAAGTCTCGATCCCGATGGCAACGGCCGTGTGCAAGCTACTAATATTAGATTTGGTTTTACTAATGCTTTGTTGGGTACTGTGTTGAACGTGACCCCAGCCGATTTAAACAATCGTTTTATTAATGCTAGTTCTTTGCTTTGAAGCAGCTAATTGATTAATTATCTCTCAAGAACGGGCAAGATGCCCGTTCCACAAAAAAAACTTAGTTTTTGTGGAACAGGCATCTTACCTGTTCTTCAGTTGCGTTTTTCCATTGCCCACTGCATCAAACCGGGGAACAAACGATAAGCTTCCGATGCCAAAAAAGCAGGGCCGACGGTAACTTCTGCACGCTGATTTTTCACAGCATCCCAAATAGCTTTAGCAATATCTTCTGGCTGAGTTGCCCAGTCAGATTTTAGCATTTGGCTCATTTTCTGGCGGCGCAATTCGACTCCGGGTTCGTCTCGATCGCGAAATTGAGCTCTTTCTAAAAAATCGCTATTAATCAAGCCCGGATGCACGGCGCAAACGTGAATACCTTGAGGCGCTAATTCCAATCGCAAAGTTTCTGTTAAACCGGTTACTGCATATTTGCTGGCACAATAAGCAGTCATTTGAGGCAAAGGCATTTTGCCACCAATAGAACCAACATTAACTATTGTGCCAGTTTTTCGTTCCAAAAAATGTGGCAACATTTCTTGAATTGTGTTAACGCATCCCCAAAAATTGGTATTCATTAATTGCTGCCAGTCTTCGGAGGTAGTGTGCTCGATCGCCCCCGCGAGACAAATGCCAGCATTGTTAACTAAAACATCGATGTTGCCGCAGGCATCTAGGGCTTTTTGAACGATCGCCCGCACTTGGTCAATGTCGCCGACATCCCCCGGAATAGTTACAGCGGAAGTACCTTCTCGCTGCACTTGAGCCGCTGCTGCTGCCAATCTCTCTGGCTGGCGAGCTACCATCACTACATCGTAACCTTTACTTGCAAATAAAATTGCTGTTGCTTTGCCACTTCCTTGAGAAGCGCCTGTAATCAAAACTGTAGGAGCCATAGATAGTTATAAATTGTAAGTGGTAATTGTTTTTTTGCGATATTGAAACTATAACAGAGGTTAGATAATTTTAGGCGCGACCTCTATTAATAATTATTGAGTATAGGATTTTTTTGTGCTTCGCGAACGGGCTTTTTTTAACGAACCGCGAAGGCGCGAAGGACACGAAGGAAGAAAGGAGAAGAGAAGAGGAGAAGAAGAGAATAGAAATTATTCATAATTTGTGCGAAAATTGCTTTGTAAATTTTCCCAAGGCCCAATGCCCAATGCCCAATGTCTAAAAAATGAATCTTCCGAAACAAGCACCTAATTGGTCGATCGCCCTAGTGTTAATTATCGGCGTTTTAGCCGTCTCAACTTCCTCAATCTTAATTCGGCTGGCTAACTTGAAAGCAGGGGCGGGCGGTTTGGGTTTCAGTCTGGTACTCGCCGCCTCTCGTCTGACTTTATCTGCTTTAATTCTGCTTCCGGCTTGGCGGAAAATTCAGTGGAACGCCCTGCAACCGGGAACTCGGCGCTATGCTGCTGCTGCGGGTTTGTGTCTCGCGCTGCATTTTGCCCTCTGGATTACCTCACTTTCTTATACTTCGATCGCCGCCTCGACTGCCCTCGTCACCACTAATCCTGTCTGGGTAGCGCTTTTATCGCGCTTCTGGTTCGGCGAAAAACTCAGCAAAATGTCGATCGCTGGCATTACTATAGCCCTGACAGGGGGAATCGCGATCGCCCTCGGAAGTGCGGGCGCAGCCCATGCTGGCAGCAGCCAACTGCTGGGCGATTTCCTGGCTCTGGCTGGTTCCTGGGCTGTCAGCTTGTATTTGCTGCTGGGCCGGGAAGCTCAGCGGCGGGGACTGGGAATTGGGGGCTATATCGCGATCGCCTATACTGTTGCTGCGATCGTCTTGCTGCCTCTCCCCTTCGCCCTCGGCACTACTTATACTAATTACCCCGACATTGTATATTTTTATATTTTGTTAACGGCCGCTTTGCCTCAGTTAGTCGGCCACACCATTTTGAACTGGGCGGTAATGCAGATTTCCCCAACTCTGGTAACTCTTGCCATCTTGTTTGAACCGGTTGGGGCGAGTTGGTTGGGTTATTTGCTGTTTGGGGAAGTGCCGGCGCCGGCGGTACTCGCAGGTGCTGCGGTGCTGCTGTTGGGGGTAGCAACCGCTACCGTCGGAGCAAAAAAAATTAGTGTCAACAGTTAAGAGTTAACCGTTTTCGACATTGCCACAACAGTTGCCGTGAGTCAGAATAAAACAAATTAGGGGTTAAAAACCCGAATTACTCATCAGTGAAATATCGATTCAAAACTATCAAAGGTCTGAGTAATGACTAATAATACTCGGCTGCCTTTAGGAGAATAAAATTATGCTGCCAGAACAACTACAGCGGATCATCGGCTACTTTATCGAAGAAACCACAGAACAGATCCAAATTATCGGACAAGGCTTGCAAGATCTGCAAAATACCGTGCCAGATCCCCAAAGAATACACCAGCTCATCCGAGCCTCGCACTCGATTAAAGGGGGAGCAGCTATGCTCGGATTTAGCAGCATTCAGCGCATTGCTCATCGGTTGGAGGATTATTTAAAGCTGCTCAGAGAATGTCCGATCGCCATTGATAGCAGGCTACAATCGCTCTTAACCGAAGTTTTTGATATTTTAGCAGCCCTCGTGTCAAAGGTTTCTAAGGGTTTTGGGCTCAACCACGAAGACGCAAACCAAATGCTCTCCCTCGCCGAGCCGGTTTTTGACGAACTCGACGCTTACCTGAGAGTGCGAATTCCCACTCGCCTGACTGTGAGAGCTACTACGGACGAACATATTCACGTTTTCTCCGGTTACTGCACCTCCCTGAGCGAATTTTCCTCAGCTATTGCTTCGCGCGTCGGTTTGCTCGGAGGCACTATTACCCGCCACGATCAAGATAGCCAGGGCATACGCCTTTGTATTGACATTTACCTACCGCCTTACACCAGGATCGAAAACATCCGCCAAGCTGTCGAACTCTCCGGCGCTATTATCGGGAATGTTCAGACGCAGCGCGACTTTTCGCTGCTGGCGACTGCGGATTATCCGGTTTACCACAGTGCGATCGAACCTCCCGCAATTTGCATCGGATGCCGCTACTATTACGGCAGAAGCGATGGCGGCTACCTGCTCAACTGCACGATCCATCCCCGCGGCCCGGAAACCGAAGATTGTCGCGATCGGGAACCGGAATAAGCAGTAGAAAATCTGGACTCTGATCCCCGATTTGCAACCAGGGAAAACTTTCTTCTGAAACCTATATTCTCCCTGACATCTTTGACATTACCCCGACCAAATTATTTTTGAGTTCCTAGATAATTACATCCTTCTCTCCAAGATAACTAAATCCTTCTTCCTCTGGAGAGCTCCCCTAACAACTGATACTGCAACTCGAATTAATTGCATCATGCTTGCAGGATGAGCGATCGCCCAGACATTGATTGTCAGACAAGTGATTCCCATAACTAACAAGATGTATGTCGGAGGCATTACTACCCCGATCGCGAACCAGCAAAAAACGTGAAATATCATTGCTGTAGCCCAAACGCTGGCGACAACCACAGACGCCCAAATTTGTATTCGAGGTCGGTTTAGCGCTGTCAAAATCACTGTCAGCAAAGTAGTCAGCAAGTTTGCCGGAACTAAAAAGGCACAGATAGCTATGCAGTAGGTATGAGAAAATTCAGTAACTGTATTGAAGTCGATCATCAGTCTAATTGTCGGGCCTGTTGGATATACTTAAAGAGCTTAGCGTGACTTGACTTTCAGATCTTGTCACCCTTACCTTAACTTAATATTTCAGTAAGTAGGCCGCTCTGGAGACGCATTTCTCTCCCGCTTTTCCAGCAGGCAAAATTTTACCACAAATATTAAAGTTTTGGGAAATTATTAAACATACTTGAAGAATGGCAAAAATTGCTGTGATAATTAACATCGGGAAGCGATAGTATAGAAGAGCCAAGTCGGTAAATTTTCTAGAAGGCTGAGGCTGGTCTAACAGCAACACATACTGCAGGCTGGTTTTCGACTAAATCATTTTTGGCTGAGTATCGGATGATTGATTCTCAGTGTCCGTCCCAGGATCGAGCCGTTATGCGATCGAACAATATGAGATTATAAAAAAGCCAATTTGCTCTCAAATTTCAAATCATTAGAACCCTCTCGAAATTATACAGCGGAAGGCAAAGCAAATGGATCGACAAATCACAATTCCCGCACTCGAAGAAGTTGACTTGACAAACTGCGACAGAGAACCCATTCACCTATCCGGGCACATTCAGCCACACGGGGTGCTCCTTGTGGTACGAGAACCTGAACTACAAATAGTGCAAGCCAGCAAAAATACGCAAGATTTGTTAGGAATTGATGCAGAAAGTGCGATCGGTCAAGATTTAAGCTTATTATTCGATAAAATTCAACTAGAAAAACTCAAGACCTGTTTGCGGAAGGAAAACTTAAAAACCGTCAATCCCATTAAACTCACTGTTGAAAAAGCAGGTAAATATTTAGAATTTGACTGCATTCTTCACCGAGAAGAAGAAGAAGTTTTGATGGTCGAGTTAGAATTAGCCACCAGCCCAGAAAATCTTTCTGTTTTTAGCTTTTATAATTCAGTGAGAGCGACTGTCAGCAAAATTCAAAGCGCCCCGAATCTCAAGGAATTATGTCAACTAACTGTAGAAGAAATCAGGAAAATATCGGGGTTTGATAGAGTTATGGTCTATCAATTTGACCCCGAAGGCAACGGCGCTGTGATCGCTGAAGCTAAAGCAGAAAAGCTGAGTCCTTTCTTAGGATTAAACTACCCCAGCTCAGATATTCCCAAACAAGCCAGAAAACTGTATTCGTTAAATTGGTTGAGGTTAATCCCAGATATTAATTATAAACCAGTCCCCCTTGTTTCAGGCAAGAATGCGGCTTCCATCCAGCCCCTAGACCTCAGTTTCACCGTGTTGAGAAGCGTTTCTCCCATTCACATAGAATACCTGCAGAATATGGGCGTTGCAGCTTCGATGTCAATTTCTTTAATCAAAGACCAAAAGCTGTGGGGATTGATTGCTTGCCATAACTATACACCAAAATACCTCAACTATGAATTGCGCGCCGCCTGCGAATTTATCGGGCAAGTAATGTCCTTAGAACTGCAATCAAAAGAAGGAAACGAAGACTACGACTACAAACTGCACTTAAAATCCATTCAAACTAAGATTTTTGAAGACATCTCCACGTCTGAAAACTTGTCACAAGTATTAGTTAAATGTCAGAATAATTTGCTAGAAGCAGTCAACGCCCAAGGAGCCGCAATAGTATTTGGAGACAATTGCTATCTAGTCGGGCAAACACCTCAGGGAGAAGCGCTCAAATACTTAACTCAGTGGGTGCAAAATAACCTAAAAAAAGAAATTTTTTATACTGACTCGCTGATCAAATGCTATCCCGAAGCTGAGGAATTTAAAGACACGGCCAGCGGGTGTTTGGCCATAGCAATATCGCCGACTCAGAAAATATACGTTTTGTGGTTTCGCCCGGAAGTAATTAAGACCGTAAATTGGGCGGGCAACCCTAACAAACCAGTTGAAACCGATGAAGATGGCAACGCTCGACTGTCTCCTAGGAAATCCTTCGAGCTGTGGAAAGAAAATGTGAGGTACAAATCGTTGCCTTGGAAACAATGCGAAATAGACGCTGCATTGGAACTGAAAAAAGCAATGATTAATATAGTGCTTTGCCAAGTCGAGAAACTAGAAAAATTAAATACAGCACTAGAAGCATCCGTCGCCAGAGAGCGCGAAAAAACTGCTAATTTAAAAACAGCGATGTCCGAGCTTAAGCGGGCGCAAACTCAATTAGTGCAAAGCGAAAGAATGTCAAGTTTGGGACAGTTGGTGGCGGCGGTAGCTTATGAAGTCACTAACCCGATTAACTTCATCTACGGAAATCTTAGCTATGCCAACGAATACAGTCAAAAAATGATCGATTTATTGCAGCTTTACGAGCAGCAATATCCGTCGCCTTCGCCAGAAATTCAAGCACAAATTGAAGCAGTAGAATTAGAGTTTATAGTTGAAGACTTACCGAAGTTGCTAGGTTCAATGAAAGTAGGAGCTAACCGCATCCGCGAGATAGTTCAGTCGCTGCGAAACTTCTCTAGAATTGACGAAGCAGAGATTAAACCAGTTGACATTCACGACGGATTGGACAGCGCTTTGCTGATTTTGAGCAACCGACTCAAACCGAAGCCCGATCGCCCCGCAATTCATCTTATCAAAGAATATGGCTCTTTGCCTTTGGTTGAGTGTTACGCAGTTCAAATCAACCAAGTATTTATGAATGTACTGACAAATGCAATTGATGCTCTCGAAGATGCCTTTGTCAACAATAATTTATCGTCGCACTGCGGCGACGAAGAAGAGTCACTCAAGTGCGGACAAATTCGGATTGTGACTGAAATTTGTCCCGGAGAAAAAGCCGTAGCAGTTCGGATCAAAGACAACGGTTGGGGCATGGAACCAAAAGTTCGCCAGAAAATTTTTGAGCCGTTTTTTACCACAAAACAGGTGGGCAAAGGTGCGGGGATAGGTTTGGCGATTAGCCACGAAATTGCGGTAGAACAACACGGGGGCAAATTGACTTGCATTTCAGCCCCCGGAGAGGGAACCGAGTTGATTATTGAGATTCCCTTGAGCCAAACTCATCCCACACCCATTGTCAAGTGAAAAAAAGTCCGCGCTAGCGAAGCTATCCCGAAGGCGCGCGCCTTCGGTGAAGGGTAGCGAATCGCCCAAATTCAAAAATCGAAAATTCAATTAAAATACAAAAGTAGCTAAGTAGATTTGAGCCAATTCTGAGGAAGCGACTGTGACTGAAAAAAATACCGCCCAATGGGATGCCGGCCGGTTTCTCAAAACCTTGGCTTATTTCGGCGTCATTCCCTTCATTGGCAGCATTAGCTGGCTGCAACAACTCTTTGGAAGCAGCAGCAACAGTAAAAAAGACCAACCCAAACTGGTACTGGTAGCCGGTGCCACCGGTGGCGTCGGGAAGCGAGTTGTCAAGCGGCTGCAACAGCGGGGATATAGAGTGCGAGCCCTCGTCAGAGATACCAAAAGAGCAACAGAAATTCTCGGCAAAAATGTCGAGTTAGTCGAAGGAGATATCACTCTGCCAGAAACCCTAACACCGCTAGTAACCGAGGGCATAGAAGCAGTTATCTGCTGCACCGGCACTAAAGTTCAACCGGTAGAAGGAGACACCCCAACCAGGGAAAAATACTATCAAGGCATCAAATTTTATATGCCGGAAGTTGTCGATGTACCCGAAATTGTCGAATACAAAGGCCTCAATAATTTAGTGCAAGCTGTTCGCCGCCAGCTAATTCAAGCAGGCGAAAAAACAATTTTTGACTTCACAAAACCCAGCCAAGATTTAAAAGAAACTTGGGGTGCGCTCGACGACATCGTGATGGGCGGCACCAGCGAAAGTTCGATCCGGCTGACAGACAATACAGCTATATTCACAGGCAATGTTTCTACTGCCAACTCGGGCGGCTTTGCTTCGGTGCGTACCCGCAACTTCGATACTCCGCTTAATCTCGCAGGATTTAGCGGCCTCCAACTGCGTGTCAAAGGCGACGGCAAGCGCTACAAATTGATTGTTCGCAACGAAGCTAAATGGGATGGAATTGGCTATTGCTATTCGTTTGATACTGTTTACAATATCTGGATTACTGTCACCGTTCCCTTTGATGAATTAATCCCAGTATTCCGCGCCAAAACTGTTAAGGATGGCTCTAAATTTGATGCCAGCAGTATTTTTTCTTTTCAGTTAATGTTGAGCAAGTTTGAATATGATGGCGCGCTCAACCCGAAATTTACACCGGGTATTTTTCAACTGGAGTTAGAATCTCTTAAAGCTGATGGGGGACAGACTTTGCCGCGATTTGTGATGGTGAGTTCGGCAGGAGTTACCCGCCCTGGCCGCCCGGGAATTAACTTGGAAGAAGAACCGCCGGCAGTCAGAATGAATGATATGTTGGGGGGGATTTTGACTTGGAAGCTGAAAGGGGAAGATTGTGTGCGATCGAGCCGCATACCTTATACTATTGTCAGACCCTGCGCTTTGACTGAAGAACCGGGAGGCAAAGCTTTAATATTTGAGCAAGGAGACAATATTAGGGGCAAAGTCAGTCGGGAAGATATTGCAGAATTGTGCGTGGAGGCTTTGGAACAACCTCAAGCTTGCAACGTTACTTTTGAGGTGAAAGAGGGGGAAAATGCCATTTCTCCGGGAGACTGGCAGGCTTTGTTTTCGGGAGTTAAATAACATATCCTACTTCTTAGTAAAACGAGGTAGGCTTGGTGATTGGTAATTGGTAATTGCTAATTGAGAAAAAGGAGCGCGCCTGTCAGCATACCTCATTTATTTGAGAAATGCCATGTGACAATTAAGATTGAGTCAGATTAAATGAACCGCGAAGACGCAAAGGACGCGAAGGAATAGAAAGAAGAAGATGCAGTTCTTCCTTCGCGCTCTTGGGGTCTTCGCGGTTTAATCATTCCGATGTAACTGGATTTGGTATGATGAGTAAAACAATCACCAATAAGTAATCACCAATAACTAATAACTAATTTATGTCTGTGACTTTTTCCCGACGCTCCTTGACGCCTTATTTGTTTTTGCTTCCGGCTTTATTTATTTTGAGTTTGACTGTTTTGTGGCCGGCGGTGCAAGCTTTTTATTTGAGTTTTACAAACTACGAATATGATTTAACTCAAATGCCGCAGTGGGTGGGGTTGAAGAATTTTAACAGGTTGTGGGGCGATCGCACATTTTGGCAAACTTTGACGAATACGCTGCTGTATCTCACCTGCGTTGTGCCTGTATTGGTTGTTCTACCGTTGGGAATGGCGATTTTGTGCAACCAAAAACTTAAGGGGATGAACTGGTTTCGAGCAGCCTACTACACGCCGGCGGTGATTTCCATGGTTGTCGCCGGGATTGCTTGGAAGTGGCTGTTTGCTGAGACTGGACTGCTGAATCAGTTGGGGGAATTGTTGGGTTTACCTCCTGTTTCTTGGCTGGCTAATCCGAAGTTAGCAATCTTTAGCGTCATGGCGGTTACTATTTGGAAAGGATTGGGTTATTACATGGTGATTTATTTGGCAGGGCTGCAAGCTATTCCGGCAGAACTTTATGAGGCGGCTGCTATTGATGGTTCTGAGGGTTTGGGAAAGCACTGGGATATTACTGTGCCGCTGATGAAGCCTTATTTAGTTTTAGTTGCGGTGATTTCGGCGATTTCTGCTACTAAGGTTTTTGAAGAAGTTTATATTATGACTCAGGGCGGGCCTCGCAATAGTTCTAAGACTGTTGTTTATTATCTTTACGAACGAGCTTTTAATGATTTGGAAATTGGCTATGCTTGTACGATCGGGCTGGTTTTGTTTTTGCTAATTTTGGGTTTGTCGATTTTGCAAGTTAGCCTTCAGGGGTTGACTCGCAATGATTAAGGTTTATGACTGATTAAGACTGACGCGCTCCGGGCATCATAAACTTTGTTTCTCGTTCTCATTCCTGTGATTACCAAGATTTTGTTACATTCAGAAACCCGGTTTATTGGTCTAATTTCTACTAATTTTAGACTTGAATATCGAAGTAATGCGATCGCTCACGGCTTTGGACAGGTCTTATTGGCGAAATCACAGGTATAAATATAGGGTTTCTGCCAGTTCAGAGGAATTTCTAATAAATCCCTGGTTCCGGTCATTCCCTGTCCCAGAAAGAGCAGCACAGCGATCGAGCTCAAGATGACATGGATAGTGCGCCAGCGATTTGAGCGGTCTTTGTAAATGTTTTCAATGATGGCAAGCGAGAAAACCATAATTAGCGCAGCGGTGATGCCAATGTAGTAGTGAGACCAATACCATTCATTGGTTCGCCGATAAACGCCATCTTGAGTGCCAAGAATCACCAAACCAGTACCTGTTAGGGTGGCAAATAGGCCGCGCCATAAAGCGGGTGTCGCTCGATATAGCATGACCAAAGAGGCGATCGTTGCAACAAACATCAGCACAATGAAAATGACCTGAAAGGAGTTTTTGCTCCAAACATCCTTGCTCCAAATATGCTCAAAAATCGGGTAGGCTAGACCCAACAACGTCACTCCTACCACCGAACCTGACAGAATTCGACCTGCTTTGACGTGTTCGGGGCCGACTACAGGTGGAATTTTGCTCTTGGTGTCGATCGCAATTTGCTTCCGACGCTGCATGGTTTGCCACCCCATATTGAGAACAATACCAACCATAGGAAAAACAATCGCTACAGCTAAAATAGGATGCAGCAAAGCCAGAAAATCTTTAAATTCCATAGATCACCTTTTTGTTGAAGAGGGTTGGCTTCATCAACCCGGTTTTTGCGATACATAATATCATACCCGGTGATCTAAGGACAGTAAGTTTGCAGTCAGGACTAATAGTGATTATTCACCCGCATATAGAGGGCTAAATTCCTGACTGCAACCACGCTTTATGAAGGGTAACTCACCGGAGATGTTGATAAATCAGAAGATATATAGCCATCCTAAATCATTTGTGAATTTCTTACTCCCTCCCCTTGATAAGGGGAGGGTTGGGGTGGGGTAAAAAATTTACGACTCATTTAAGATTGCTATAGCAGTTGTCTATTGGGTGAGGTACAGCTTTCTCAATTACCCAATTACGCAATTACAATTACCTTATTCTCAGGCAAATGAAAACTGCTCGCGGTAATGTCAGTGGCGGTTAGCGACTAATTCCCTGCATCACTTTGAGCCTCTATGTTACTCAGCCTTTCAGTATGGAAGAACTCCTCGCGAGAGTGAAAGCACATTTGCGCCGAACTCAACCAAATGACCCATATCAGCTACAATTTGAAGACCTAACCTTGAACGGTTTAACCCGTGAAGTTTATCGAGGCAATCAACTAATTTAACTCACTGCCAAAGAGTTTGATGTGCTAGATTTTATGCTGCGAAATTCCCGTCAACTTATTAGTCGCGACCGAATCTTAGAAAAAGTCTGGGGTTACGATGTTATGGGCGAGTCAAACATTATTGAAGTGTATATTCGTGCGTTACGGATTAAATTAGAAGCAAGTAACTCCAAACGCCGGCTGCCTACTTTTCGGGGAGTTAGATACGTGGCGAGAGCAAAAGTGATGAGGGGCGGATTTACAAATACTTCGCAGATAAAGTATGGATACTGGTGAACCCGCTCCTATTATGCTACCTATTTCTTTTGTAAAAAATAGACCTAGAAATCCGGTCGTTCTTGATAATCTTCCGCAGAACTAGGGTCTAATTCCCAGCGACTTTCATCTCGATGTTCAAGCATATTTGTTGTGTTCAAAATAGCGCCATCGGGCATTTCTATGCCCGCAGCGGCTCCCAGTTCGTCAACAATATCCAGGTCGGGAGTAGGTGCGGTTCCGCCCACCGATTGCTCGCCAGTGGCACTTTCTTGTTCCGCAGCAGGATCGCCATCCTCACCGCCGATTTGGGAACTGCTGGAAGAGTAGTCCGAACTGCTGTCCTGCAGGGTTGTTATGTCGTCTTGGCTCACCCCCGGTTGATCGATGACGCCGGTACCGTAAGATTCGGTAATTTCTTGAGGCAATTCGCCTAAATTATCGCGTTCTGTTGTTGTTTTTGCGTTGCTTTTCTTTGGCTGTGCCACGATACTTGCTCCTGTTTGTTTTTGAACTCAATTAAATTAAAAATGTCCGAATTTGGCTTTAACTGAATTGTTTTTAGTAATTGCCGCTGGCTATAATTAAGTGGTATAATAATTCCTATTTAAGCTTTTAGCTTCTATCCCAGGAAATATATGGATTCGGCTCAGCTATTTCATTGGGAATACAAAAAGCGATCGCCCGTTTGAAAAGGGCGATCGCTTTTTAATTCGGAGGCTAATGCTATTCGGGAAAATCAGGGATTACCCATTTGGGGGGTTCCGTCCGTTTCCTTCTCACCGCTTCCTCTGCTATTTCTAGCATTTTATCCAGAGAAGTATTTTCAATAAAGTTAGACGTTGCTTCTGCGTATTCCCGCTTCGGGCACTTGTCGCCCAGAACGCAGCCATTGACGCAAGCTACAGCACAATCGACAGTGTTCTCCACCATAACTTTTTTCCTTTCACGGTTCCAACAACTAGCAGGCAGATGCTCTGGGTTAATTTGTCAAGAGACTGCCCTGTATGTTTATTTTACTTTACAAACTGGCATCAAAGGTCGATCGCCAGGGCAAAACTGTTATAAAATCAAAGCAACCTACCTAATCTGCCGATCGTGAGTAATTTTCTGCGGCGCTTAAAACTTTTACCTTGGCGAGAAATGCTGCAAATTTCCGCCCTCGTCAACTCAATCGTGATTGGACTAGAGCTATTTTTAGCCTGGGGTTTCACGCAATCGCGGGCAATCCGCAACGGGTTGACGCTTCTCTACGGTTCCTCCCTAGGGATATTGATACCTTTTGCAGCAGCAGTGGGAATGGGAGCTTTAGCAGTGTACTTTTTAGAGTATTGGCAACAACAATTTTTGCTCAACCGAATTAGTTTGTGGGTTTTAGTTTTGTGCCTGCTCTTGGGTTTGGTTTTAAAATCATTCCTACCCATACCTGCTTCTTTAGCAAGTTTATCAGAAACTGCACTAATAGGAATTATGGTGGGAGTTTTTTGGAAGGGCCGGCCTTATTGGCGATAGTCAGGCAATTTTAGATTTTAGATTTTAGATTGGCAATGACTGATGAAAATTCCAATTTCGAGCTTGTCTACAGTTGCATTTTTTTGTGAATATAGTATCATTAGTCATTGGTCGTTGGTTATTAGTCTATATGTAGGGTGCGCTAAGCGCACCTTACCGCTTCAAGCAAGAAATTCCTTCTTCCTTCTTTCTTCCATCCGTTAAATCCGTTACAGAATCCGTTGCCGAACTTCCTTCTTCTTATGGCAGCCAAAAATCTGGAATGAATGTTTTAGTCAAACTGCGAGTAAACTGATTAATCTTTCTCCCGATTTGAATGTGCGGTTCGTCAGCTTCCACGGGAATAATTGCCGCTTTGTTTCCGATTCCGAAACGCGAAATTACCAAATTTGCCGCCTCCAAACCAGTAACATAAGCCTTTTCCTGCGACCAAGAACCGTGACGGGTCACAACCCAATCGCCGCTCATCAATACATTATCATAACTTGTTACCGCAGGCAACAAATACTGATAGCTACCAGGGGCAAAATGCGTCACCGCCCGCGACAGCCGAATCGCGCTGCTGTCAATTACTTTTGCCTCCCGAAAAGCCGGAATGCAAGTCGCTAAATCCCGCTGAACTAAGCTAACAATTTCCTCATCTTTGAGGGGAATTAATTGATTGGCGTGATAAAAGTCAGCTTCTACAACTGTTCCCGGTTCATCTCGAAATTCGTCGTGCAAAGCATTCAAATCAAAAAACGTCCAACCCGTAGTTGAACTAAACCCAAAACAGGCATTAGAAGGCAGCGGGATGTCAATTTTCCTGTCAAACCAGAGGCGAACAGCTAACACGTCAACTGCACCCAGATTCATCGCGTCCCGAAACTCTTGGCGGCTTTGCAAAGCGGGGCTGCTGCTGATAATTTTTTGCATTCCCGTGACCCCAACTGCAAAAATAACCGCATCTGCATCGAAGGTTTCTTCGCCGCAAACAACGCCTGTTGCTCGGTTGTTGCTGTCAACTCTTAAATCACTAACTCGCTGCTTTGTCAATACTTTTGCACCGAGTTTTTCCAGGCGTTCGACCCAGGGACGAAAGATTTTTTCTCCGACTGTCCCGCGACACCAAACTACATCAAAGTCCGGTTGGTGTGCTAATATGAAATAATAAAGCATTCCCAAAGCGGCGGCAGCAGAACACTGTTCTCCTGGTGCAAATAAACCTACTAATAACATCGGTTCAAAAGCATCGCGGTACAGCCTTGCTGAAACACCAAACTGTTTGAATAGTTCGCGGGCTGTGACGCGATCGTACCTGCGCCACGCTTCGTCGGAATTGTCGAAATCTAGGACGGCGTAGAGTAAGGGCAAGGCTGAAAGCCGATCGACTAATGGCAGCCTTTTAAATCTGGTGTAAAGAAAGGTTCCTAACGGTGTGGGAAGCCGCGGTTCGTCCTGAAAAATCGGCGATTCTACTTCCAATCCGGCCGGTGAATACTGACAAGAACGAGTCCAAGGCGTGAAGGGATAGAGGCCTAACTCCTTGACTAAGGAAAAGATGTTTTTGTAGGGATACCAGAAGCCATGAATGCCTGCTTCTACGGAACGCCCGCCGGCGGTTTTCCACCCTGCAACTAAGCCACCCGGATAGGGGCCTGCTTCTAACAGGGTGACATCATAGCCTTGCTGGGCTAGGTGATAGGTAGCGCCTAAACCGGCCCATCCTGCACCGACGACGACTATTTTTGGGGTTGACGATTCTGCTGACATTGCGTACCTCTTGATAATTTATTAATGATGACATAATTCATAAAATCCGGATTTGATATAAAATGTGTTGAATTATGTGCTAAATTTCGCTTGAGTGAATAATGAGTGTAAAAAACCGCCAGCAGACTAACCTGTTGCTGCTGTTATTTCCCGCTACGGCATGGCTGATGGTTTTCTTCATTTTGCCCGTGCTAATTGTACTTTTGTACAGTTTCTTAGAACGCGGTACCTACGGTGGCGTTACTTGGATATTTACTCTCAGCAACTACCAGCGTTTGTTCAGCGGACTTTTCTTAGGAGTAATTGGGCGATCGCTCTGGCTGGCTTTTCTGACAACAGTTGCCTGCTTATTAGCTGGCTATCCCCTGGCATTCTTCATAGCCACCCGTTCTCCCCGCTGGCGAAATGCTTTGCTTTTGTTGGTAATTATTCCATTTTGGACTAATTTTTTAGTGAGAACCTACGCCTGGATCATACTCCTACGTAGCGAAGGAGTAGTTAACACAGCCTTGCAAAGCCTCCTAATTATTAGCGAACCGTTAAACTTGCTTTTTACGCCTTTCGCTGTGGCGATCGGTCTTATTTACGGCTATTTACCTTTCATGGTTCTGCCTTTATATTCTAGCATAGAGCGCTTCAACTTTTCATTGGTTGAAGCCGCTCAAGATTTAGGGGCCAATGACATTCGTACTTTTTGGCGCGTGTTTTTACCATTAACAAGTCGCGGCTTTGTTGCAGGATCGATTTTAGTTTTTGTTCCCGCCGTCGGCGCTTTCATTACACCGGATATATTGGGGGGTTCTAAAACAGTTATGGTGGGAAATTTGATTCAAAATCAGTTTATGAAAGCCCGCGATTGGCCTTTTGGGTCGGCGCTTTCTATGCTGTTGACTGTAATCATATTGATTCCGGTTTTAATTTACTTCCGCGTGTCTGATGAAACTCAATAAGGTAAGGTATACACGAATCGTTGCACCCTGCGTTTAGGTTAAGATGCGCTAAGGATTAATGACTACTGACTAATGACTAAAACAAAACTAGATTTACTCGTGCGGGCGATCGGCAAAAAGTGGCTTTTGGTACAAGCTGTACTAGCATTAGCCTTTCTTTACTTGCCAATTCTCATCTTAATTATTTACTCCTTTAACGCCTCCAGATTCAATGCCGTTTGGCGCGGCTTCACCCTCGATTGGTACCGCAGTTTGTTTAGCAATGCAGGCGCGACGATTGCTACGAGTAGCAGCGCCGGAATCTGGACAGCACTCAACAACAGCTTGCTAATTGCAGCTATTTCGACTGTGTTAGCAACCGTTTTTGGTACAATGATCGCGCTAGCACTGGAACGCTTTCATTTCCCGGGGCGCAAAGCCGTAGAAGCTTTACTGTTTTTGCCCATTATTATGCCCGAAATTACGATCGGCATTTCGCTGCTAGTTTTCTTTACCCTAGTATTTCGGATCGTAGAAAATCTCACGGGAATTCGGCTCAATCTCGGCTTACCTACCGTAATTATCGGTCACGTTGTCTTTAATATTTCCTTTGTGACTATTACTGTCAGGGCGCGTTTGGCGGAACTAGATCCGATATTAGAACAAGCCGCTTTTGACTTGGGCGCTAACGAATGGCGGACTTTTTGGCGAATCACTCTCCCCCTAATTTGGCCCGCTATTTTCAGCGCGGCACTGCTGGCTTTTACTCTGTCGCTGGACGATTTTGTCGTGACATTTTTTACCACTGGTGTCGGTTCAGTGACGCTGCCACTATTTGTTTACGGCATGATAAAATTTGCAGTGACGCCCGCGATTAATGCCATTTCAACTTTGATGTTGTTCGCTTCCTTATTGCTGGTTTTATCATCGTTAAAGGTTCAGAAAACTTAAAAATTTTACTTTTCTGTGTCATAATTATTTTCGTCTGCAACTAACACAACCTATGAAACGCCTGCTGACTTTCCTACTTTTGTTTGTGATGAGTGCAACGGTGGCTTTCGGCTGTAGCCCCACAGGTGGCAACCAGCAGCAAGTGCTCAGCATTTACAATTATGCAAGTTATATCGCCCCAGAAGCGATCGCCCAATTCGAGAAAGAGAACAATGTTAAAATTCAATACGACACTTTCGAGAACAGCGACGCACTTTATGCCAAACTAAAACAGGGAAACCCGGGTTACGACTTAATATTTCCCGCCGATTACATGGTGAAAATCATGATCGCAGAAAATATAATTGAACCGCTGAATTTAAACAATATTCCCAACCAAAAAAACCTAGAACCTAAGTTTATCAATCAAGCTTTTGACCCTGGAAATAAATATTCCCTGCCCTACCTGTGGGGAACAATGGGAATTGGCTACAACGTGAAAACAACCCAGGGAGAACTTAACAGTTGGGCGGCGATGTTCGACCCGAAATATACCGGAAAAGTGGCGTGGCAAGATGATGCCAGATACACATTTGCAGGAGTTTTAATGTATTTAGGATTTGACCCCAATACAACCAATCCCGAAGAAATTAACAAAGCCCGCGATTTGCTGATTAAAAGTAACAATATCATTGCCGCTTTTGTCCCGGATAGTGGTCAAAATTTGCTCGATCAAGGAGAAGTAAGTCTGACAATGGAATGGAGCGGGGATATTTTCCAAGTGATGACAGAAAATCCTAATATCCGTTACGCTATTCCCAAAGAAGGAACAATCATTTTTTCTGACAACATGGCAATTCCCAAAGGTGCGCCCCAGAAAGAGTTAGCGGAGAAATTTATTAACTTTATTTTGCAGCCCGAAGTAGGCGCTAAAGTGTCTAATTTTACCCACTTCGGATCGCCCAACAAAGCAGCAATCGATCAAGGTTTAATCGACCCGAAAGATTTGAAAAACCCTCAAATTTACCCGCCGGCTGAGGTGTTTGACAAAATGAAATTATTGCAGGATGTCGGGAAAGCAACTGCATTGTACGATCGAGCTTGGACGGAAGTTAAAGCAGGGGCTGGAAAGTAGATATAAAACAGGTTTCTGCCAGGGCTGGTTTACTTAATTTTTTAGCTTGTTTTGGAGTTGCACCATTCTCAAGAACAGGCAAGATGCCTGTTCCACAAAGAATAAATTTCTTGTGGAACGGGCATCTTGCCCGTTCCTAAACAAGTAATTGAGAATGGTGCAAGATATCAGTTTAACCGGACTCGAACTCAGATTTTTATCAATCATACATACTAACACAATGCACGCTGTCGAAGTTTTAGACGTTTCCAAAGTATTTAAAAGTGTCCGCAGTCAAGATTTCTTAGCTGTAGACAACATTAATCTGCAAATTTACGATCGAGAATTCTTTTCTTTACTCGGCCCTTCCGGCTGCGGCAAAACTACAACTTTGCGAATGATAGCGGGTTTTGAAATTCCCACAGCGGGCGAAATTTACATTCACGGTCAACCGATGCAAAATCGCCCACCCTTTCACCGCCCTGTGAATACGGTATTTCAAAATTATGCTTTATTTCCGCACATGACAGTAGCACAAAATGCCGCTTTTGGGTTGGAAATGGAGAATTTGCCTCAGAAAACAATTCGCGATCGCGTTGCTGAAGCCTTAGCATTAGTACAGTTAACCGATGTAGAAAAACGCTATCCCCGCCAACTGTCAGGGGGACAGCAGCAGCGAGTAGCGCTAGCAAGAGCATTAGTTAAACAGCCGTCTGTTTTGCTGTTGGATGAACCCCTAGGAGCCCTGGATTTAAAATTGCGTAAAGAGATGCAATTAGAATTAAAAAAAATGCAGCGCAAATTGGGAATTACGTTTATTTATGTAACTCACGACCAAGAAGAAGCGCTAACTATGTCGGACAGAATTGCAGTTATGGATGGAGGAAAACTGCAACAAGTCGGGACGCCTGTTGATATTTATGAATATCCTAAAACGCGGTTTGTTGCTGATTTTATTGGCGACAGCAATTTTTTAAGCGGGCAAGTAGTAGAAAAGCAAAACGGTCAAATAATAGTGTTGGTTGACCAGCAGTTACCCGTGTTAGTTGCGACAGCCGAAGATATGCCCGCTGGGAAAGTTGTCACCCTGGTGTTGCGGCCAGAAAAAGCTGCTATTTACCCGGCTAATTATGATGTTGAAAATAGCTGGCCGGGAATAGTAGAAGAGGCTATTTATATTGGCACTGACACGCGGTATACGGTGCGGTTGACTGCTAAAAGTTCGATCGCCCTTCGCCGACAAAACTTGCACAGAGATGACTTGCAGCGACACAAAGTCGGCGACAGCGTTCGAGTGGCCGTGCCGCCGGAAAGTATCTGCATTTTTTGACATACTCACCGCCCTACAAGGGCAGTGATTCTTGACGCTTCATCGGGTGAAGCTACGGTGGTAGTCTTACTCTCCCTCTGCGTCCGTTTAGAGTCGTGGCAATGCCCTATCCCGACTTTTTTTATATTTTTGGCGGCGTTCTCATCCCGATCGTGTTGAGTTGAGCAATTTAAGCAAACCACCGACCTAATAGATAGGTCTAATTTTCCCCATTTATAGCCGCATTCAGAACAGACTTGACTGGTGGGTTCCCACCTACTAATTATCCTAAACTCACGGCTAAATTTCTCGGATTTAGCTGAGCAAAATACCGGAAACTGATACCATCCCTGCCTGCTAATTGCCCTGGCTAATCGTCGATTATTTACCAGTCCCGACACATTTAAGTCTTCTAAAACAATCACTTGGTTTTCGTTGACTACTTTGGTTGACAATTTGTGCAGGAAGTCGGAACGAGTGTCGGCAATTTTGTTGTGCAGCTTGGCGATTTTCAGGCGGGTTTTATTTCGGCGTTTGGAGTCTTTATGTTGGCGTGCTAACTGGCGTTGCAGTTGACTAATTTTACGCTCTGCTGTCGAATAATCGGGGCTTTTCACCTGCCTCCCCTCGCTGAATACCGCAAAGGTTTTCAACCCTAAATCGATGCCGATCGATAAGTTTATTGGCGTGAGATTAACAGGTTTGATATCTACTACAAAGCTGAGGAAGTAGCGGTTTGCACAATCTTTGATTACCGTCACCGAACTAGGTTCCAATGGTAACTGCCTCGACCATATAGGACTGACCTTCCCTATTTTTGCCAAGTAAACTTGACGGTTTTTAATCGAGAAAGCCGACTTGGTAAACTCGGCTGATTGCTTGTAGGTCTTTTTTTTGAACTTAGGCACACCTACTTTCACCCCCTTTCTTTTCTTTTGAAGAGAGTTGAAAAAGTTTTTATAGGCTGTTGCCAAATGTCTCAAAACCTGCTGTAAAGGAACGCAAGATACATCGTTCAACCAGGCTCTTTCTTCGGTTTTTTTAGCACCAGTTAGCAGTGCAGACAACTGATTGTAGTTTGGCAACTTATCGGAGGATTTGCACAAAGCCAAGGCATCGTTCCAGACTACCCTCACGCAACCAAACAACAGAGCGAGGCTCTGTCGTTGTTGGTTCGTGGGATAGAATCTGTATTGATACCTTGCTTTCATAGTTTTCGTTGGCTGTTTCTACATTATTAGACTACAGGATTGAGCGAGTAAGCGAGAACAATTCACAGAAAGTAAAGCCCACAATTTCGCAAGTAAAGTCGTCCTAAAAGGACGGGGTTTCAAACCCATTTTTCTGATGAAAAATTCTGCTTAATTCAATCTCCCTTACTCCCGTGATTGCGAAGGAGGTTCCGCTTCTTCAGCCGAGGGAATCTCCGAAGGACTCGATTCCGGCGACGGCGAAGAAGTTTCCGCTTCGGGCGGCGGAATTTCCGAAGGACTCGATTCGGGCGACGGCGAGAGACTCTCGGCCCCGGGCGAGGGAATTTCCGCAGGGCTCGATTCGGGCGACGGCGAGGCACTCTCAGCCCCGGGCGAGGGACTCTCCGAAGGACTCGGGGCGGGAGTTTCCGGCGGTGGCGGAAGTTGTTCGGGCTCTGGCTGCGGGCTTTGGAGGCTTTGCACCCACAAACCTAAACCGCCGCCGGCTAATATCAGCCCCAACAGCCCCAGTAGGGGCAGCGGAAGCTTGGATCGCCGTTTTTGAACGGGTTCCGGGGCGGGGGAAGTGTCGGGGTACAACAACTGTTTGGACGATTCAGAAAGCTGAGATTCAGGAATCCTCCCGGACTTCTGGAGGGATCGCGGCAGGGACGGCGGCAGCGACACCGAGCCTGACACTGGCGCTGACACTGGCGCTGACGCCACCGCCGGATCAAACAGTACCAATCTCTCCGGCGACATCCGACAGTGAGTGGCCACCACGGAGGTGTTGTCATAACCGTTTTTCTCGTTGGCGAGACGAATCCAAGACTGAACCGCAGCTTCCAAAGACATTTTGCCTTCGAGCACCTCTGGGCCGTAATTCTCCCAAGAGCGCTCTACCCAGTCGTTGTCGCTCAAACCGTCGGAACACAGCAGCAGTAAGCCTTCCTCTTCGACAATAAATCGCTGAATCGTCGGGCGCAGGAAATCGGCGTCCCGCGTGCCCAAAGCTTGAGTCAGGGCTCCTGCATCGGCTCGCAGTTGAGTTTCCCAGTACAAACAGTGTCCTAGCTGGACTTCCCTTGAGGCTACGTCGTCGTCCACAGTCAGCCGGTGACAGTAATTTTTGCCAATCCAATAAGCGCGGCTGTCTCCAACATTGACTAAATAAAGTTCGTGACTGTTATTCGAGGGCAAATCCTCGGAAATTTTCACTTTTTGAGGCAACTGGAGGGCCATCACCAAAGTCGTCCCCATCCGCTGCCGCAACTCTTTTCCCTGCTCGTTATTTTGAGCGGAAATCACATTATTCACAACTCTCACTATTTCTTCGAGTTGCTTGATGACCATTGCTGGCGTCATCAACTCTTCTTGTTCGGCAATTTCTGCGAGCAAATTTTGGATTAAAGCTTTCAGGGACTGCACGGCTAATTGACTGGCAACTTCTCCTCCTTCGTGGCCTCCAACCCCGTCGCAAACCATTGTCAAGTAAGGAATTAGTTTGTCGTTCCCTGAAGTTTTGCTAGATTGAAAATCAGTAGCAACCGGATAGCAACTGTCTTCATTTTGGGAGCGCTGCGGCCCGGTATCAGTCATGCCGACTACTTCTAAGTGCAGAGGCAATTTAGCGGCTTGTTCTAATAGTAAATCGTTTAGTTCCAGACCGATCGCCTCGAAATTCATGCTGCTGCGGCGCATAAACTGACAAATCTCTCCGAGTTTCGCCTGCACCTCGGGTTGCGCTGATTCCACCAAACCTGACCACACATCTCCCAAATCCCGCAGCGTCGGTACAAAATTGCCCCGGTGCAGTTCCAGCAGGCGTACCCGCCAACCTTCCACCCGCAAATTTTCCGGTACCAGCAAACTCGAAGCGACTCCCTGTTCCGACAGCGGCGCCCACAGTTGGAGCATTTGCCACAGCCAGTAAACTTGGCGCGCGGCGCTTGTCCCCGACCAAGATTCTAAAATAGAAGGATACAGGCGACCGAAATTATTGATGGGCACATTTTCCAACAACAGCACCTCTTCCGCTTCCGGTGCTTCCCCCAGGGAACAAAAACCGTATACTTCCGGCGTATGCAGCCGTTGGGGATACAAATGCAGGTAAGGCATAATGCTATCCGGCAGTTGTTCCGGGACGCTGGGAGGCAGAACTGGACGGCTGTCGAGCCAGATTTGGGGTGCAATGACAAAGTATCGATCGGCTATTACCTTACCCGTCGGCACTTCCTCGGCTGCTTGCCCCACCACCCACACATAGCGATAAATTAAATCCGTTTCGCACGCTGCACAGTGCTGGCGGCCAAAGGTATTGCGGGGATCTGGACAGCTAAGATTCGGGCAATAAATGGGTTCGGAGAAACTGCTGATCATATCGAAATAGTTTGTGTAAAAACATTCTGAAGATATATGATTCGCCAGCCCAAATTCATGAGCTTGAGAATAAACTGATTTTAGCCCCTATCAATTTCTTAACTGCCTTTGGGCCCGTAGAAATTGTAGTTTCTGCCAGTCTGCACCGGCTTAAATTGTAATTTAAGTTACTAAACTCAGACTTGGAGTACGATGGAAGCCTCAACCTGGTACCGCGGCGCGAAAAAGCGCTCTGAGGGCTTGCAAGTGGCAAACCCTTGCAGAGTCAGTTGTTGGCATTTCTTAAATCTTAAATTTCCAATCTAAGATCTAAATAGTATCACCTATTCTTTTTATGATCTGGACTCCGACGCTCCTTTGGCTGCTAGCTGGGTCTTTGCTGTGTTTGGCAGAGCTATTTCTCCCGACTGCTTTTGTCGCTTTTATGATGGGACTGAGCGCCTTCGCCGTAGCGGGATGTTCTCTAGTTCTACCTTACGTTAATTTACAAATATTCCTGTGGATGGTACTTTCGACAGTTTTTGTGCTGCTGTCTCGGCGGTTGATACCAAAAGGCACGGCAAGGGCGATCGCAGATTCTCAGGAAGCAAAAACTTTAACAGAAATTCCCCCCGGAGAAGCCGGCCGAGTCATTTATGAGGGGAATTCTTGGCAAGCTCGCTGCGAAGACACCAAGGCCACTATCCCCCCCAACCAAAACGTAATTGTCGTCGGACGGAAAGGCACTACTCTGATAGTTTTGCCAGAAAATCTCTTGCATTCTTAAACAAAATGCGTAATTAATCACAGGCAATTAGTAGTTACTCATCAGTCATTAGTCAACATTTAACAGTCAACAGTCAACAGTCAACACTCTATATTGATAGGAGGCGACCGTGGAACAATTTTTTTTACTTGTATTTTTAGCACTCGGCGGCTCAGCCCTCGCAGGTTCAGTCAAGATTATCAATCAGGGAAATGAAGCGCTGGTGGAAACTTTAGGTAAATACAGCGGCAAGAAACTGGAACCCGGTTTGAATTTTGTCACGCCGTTTTTCGATCGCGTCGTGTACGAGCAAACAATTCGGGAAAAAGTCTTAGATATTCCTCCGCAAGCTTGTATCACCCGGGATAACGTTTCCTTCACGGTTGATGCTGTGGTTTACTGGCGCATTGTAGACTTGGAAAAAGCCTGTTACAAAGTAGAAAATCTCCAGTCAGCAATGGTAAATATGGTGCTGACTCAAATTCGCGCCGAAATGGGTCAACTGGATCTCGAACAAACCTTTACTGCTCGTTCTCAAATTAATGAAATCTTGCTCAGAGATTTAGATATTGTTACCGATCCTTGGGGAGTGAAAGTAACGCGGGTAGAATTGCGCGATATTATCCCTTCTAAAACTGTACAGGAATCGATGGAATTGCAGATGGCAGCCGATCGACGCAAGCGGGCGGCAATTCTGACATCCGAGGGCGAACGCGAGTCAGCAGTTAACAGCGCCAAAGGTAAAGCAGAAGCGCAAGTTTTGGATGCAGAAGCGCGCCAAAAAGCGACTATTTTGGAGGCGGAAGCTCAACAAAAGGCGATCGTCCTGAAAGCTCAAGCAGAACGCCAAAGTCAGGTTTTGAAAGCTCAAGCTACTTCTGAGGCTTTGCAAATCATCGGCAAAACTCTGCAAAATGACCCCAATGCTCGTGAAGCTTTACAATTTTTGTTAGCTCAAAACTATCTGGATATGGGTCTAAAAATTGGCACCAGCGACAGCAGCAAGGTGATGTTTATGGACCCGCGCAGCATTCCCGCTACGCTCGAAGGAATGCGATCGATCGTTGGGGAAGGTAATAATAATGAGGCGAAAAAGTAGCCTTAGCTAGAATGGGCAAGTGAAAGAGACTGGTAACTCTGTATGAGGGATGAAACCACTCATACAGAGTTATCATGAATATCCAAAATAATTGGGTAATCACGCAGCACATTGTTAAATAATCGGCGTTGCTGAATTAAGATATGATTGATTCTGATAACAATTCACAAAAAACAATTCAACACAAGTCATCTTCTAGGGAATGTCCTGAATGTAAGTCAACTCATATCAATAAAAATGGGCGAAAAAAAGGTAAGCAGAACTACCTGTGTGTTAACTGTGGGAGACAATTTATAGACTGCTATCAACCTCACAGAGGTTATCCTCAAGAAGTTAAAGACGAATGCCTAAAAATGTATGTTAATGGCATGGGGTTAAGGGAGATTGAAAGAGTCAAAGGTGTACATCATACGACAATTATGAATTGGATCAAACAACTAGGATAACTCCTGGCCAATTTTCATGAGGTACAGACAATTACCGAAATTGGATAATTAGAAACATTCGTCGACTCACAAAAAACAAAGTTGGGCTTTAGACAGCGGTATATCAGTTAAAAACAAGTATGTGAGGATGGGTACTAGGAGAGCATAGTAACAAAACATTTAAACCTTTATGGGACGTAGTTAGTAAAGGTAAATGCTATTTTTATGTGACGGATAACCCGAAAGTTTACCCGATGTTTATTCCCGATGGAAACCCGATTAATCCGAGGTTGGGTTTGACTCACGCCCAGAGCACCATTCTCCTTTAACAAGCTTTCGGGCCTGTTCCACAAAGAATGAATTTCTTGTGGGTGGGATCTTAGAGCCAGCCCATAAAAGCCTTATTGAGAATGATGCAAAATCTCAGATTTCACCCTTTTTAAATTGGCTAACTCTATCTTGAAATCGCCTGGTATCTATTTAAACATCGATATTCAGGCAACTTCTCTTCGCCGTCAACCTAATAACTCGACACAGTTAAAACGATCGCCTCCCTATCTCCCAACACCAAACCATACTCCAAACCCTCAACAACCGCTTGATAAGAAGCATCCAAAATATTACCAGAAACCCCCACAGTCGTCCAGCGGTCTTGACCGTTACTAAACTCAACCAACACGCGAGTTTTAGCAGAAGTCCCCGCACCGGAGTCCAGAATCCGCACCTTGTAATCTGTCAGGTAAAAATGGGCGATCGCGGGATAAAAATTCACCAAAGCTTTCCGCAAAGCCGCATCCAAAGCCGAAACCGGGCCGTTTCCTTCGGCAGCTTCCAAAATATTTGTACCGTTTACTGACAATTTGACCGTGGCCAAAGCCGTACAATCTTCGCCAACCTTATCGCAGTGGACTTGAAATCCCTTAATTTCAAACCACGGCGGCCGTTGTTCCAAGGCTTCCCGCATTAACAATTCAAAAGACGCCTCAGCACCCTCAAATTGATATCCCTGACTTTCCAAATCTTTCAATTTTTCTAGAATTTGGCGGCAAGCAGGATTTTTGCGATCGAGATCCATTCCAAAAGTGCGCGCCTTCGCCAAAACATTGCTCAAACCCGCTTGATCCGAAATCACAATTCGCCGCCTGTTGCCAATTTTTTCCGGTTCCAAATGTTCGTAAGTTAACGGATTTTTCTCCACAGCCGATACGTGGATTCCGCCTTTGTGAGCAAAAGCCGAAAGACCCACAAAAGGAGCATGATCATCGGGAGCAAGATTGACAATTTCGCTGATCGATCGACTTACTTGAGTTAATTTAACTAATTGCTCGTCTTCAATGCAATTATGACCCAACTTTAGCTGAAAATTAGGAATTAAGGAACATAAATCGGCATTGCCGCAGCGTTCGCCGTAACCGTTAATAGTTCCCTGTACCATCGTCACCCCTTCCTGCACAGCAGCCAAAGCATTAGCAACTGCAACTCCCGAGTCGTTGTGAGTATGAATTCCTAACTGCACAGGTACTTCGCGATTGGTTCCTAAAGCTGCTAAAACATCGCGAACAACGTGAGTGACTTCGTGAGGTAAAGTACCCCCGTTAGTATCGCAAAGCACCAGCCATTCTGCACCGGCATCCGCCGCCGCTTCTAAAGTTTTAATAGCATAATCTGGATTGTGCTTGTAGCCGTCAAACCAGTGTTCGGCATCGTAAATAACGCGCCTTCCCTGACTCCGCAAATATTCAATTGTATCTCGAATCATCGCCAGATTTTCTTCTAGCGTCGTCTTCAAACTTTCAATAACGTGCAAATCCCACGACTTGCCAAACAGCGTCACCCAGCGAGTACCGGCGGATAAAATAGCCTGCAACATTTCATCATTAGCTGCCGTAGTTCCCGGCCGCCTAGTCGAACAAAAAGCTACAACTTCTGCTTGAGTTAGGGGCTGTTCTTTGAGACGCCAAAAAAATTGTACGTCTTTAGGATTCGCCCCCGGCCAGCCGCCTTCAATAAAGGGAATTCCTAAACTGTCTAACTGCCGAGCAATTCGCAGTTTGTCTTCGAGAGATAAGGAGAGTCCCTCACACTGAGCACCGTCTCGCAGCGTGGTATCGTAGATCCAGAGCCGATTTGTCATGGGAAATTGCGATCGAGAAATTGGTAATATATCACTTACCATATTAGATGAATTTATTTGAATTTAATGCGATAATATATAGGAAAATTAACATAAATCTAACTGGGGTAAATGGCTGTGGTCAAGGTACAAGCGCAAGGAAAAACATTTGAGTGCGATCGCGGAGCGAATCTCCGTGAAGTATTGCTCAAAAACGGCATCGATCTCTACAACGGCAACGCCAAAGTCATCAACTGCCACGGCTTCGGTACTTGCGGCACCTGCGCCGTCAACGTCGAGGGCGAAGGTTCCGAGTCCCAGTGGCGCGAAAAAGCCCGACTTTCGGTTCCTCCCCATTCTTCCGCCTCCAACCGCCGTTTGTCCTGCCAAACCAAGGTTTTAGGCGATATTAAGGTGACAAAATATGACGGTTTCTGGGGTCAAGGTTCTGAAACTGTCTGGAAACCCCAAGCATAGATTTTTTGTTAAGGAAGGCAGATAGGACGATCGCCTTGCCAGATAATCTGTAAGACTTGTGCAAGAATTCTAACTGTAAGGTGCAGACGGGGCACCTTACCATAAAGAAACCCGAGAGGTCAAAAAAGCCCGAAAGTCCATATAAAAGTTAATGAATTCATCTAAAGATATTCTGATTATTGGCGGCGGAATAATTGGCCTTTCGCTAGCAGTAGAACTGAAATTGCGAGGGGCATCTGTCGCAGTTCTCACCGCCGATTCTAAACAACCGACGGCCCGGGCTGCTGCTGGAATGCTTGCCCCGCAAGCCGAACGAATTCCCCCCAGTCCCATGCTGGATTTGTGCTTGCAAAGCCGCGCACTGTATCCCGCCTGGGTGGAACGGCTAGAAGATATTACCGGATTGAAAACGGGATATTGGCGATCGGGAATTCTCGCGCCAGTGTGTCAAAATGAGCCTCAAGAAAAGCCACTTTTGTCAACCCTTAACTCTCAATGGTTGGACAGAGATACTGTTCGCCAGCACCAGTTTGGATTAGGTCAAGAAGTAATTGGCGGTTGGTGGTATCCTGACGACGCTCAAGTAGACAACCGCGCTTTATTTCGGACGCTTCAGGCCGCAACTAAAGAATTGCAGATTGAGATTATTCAAGGCAATGCCGGGGAAATTATTCGGCAGGGAAACCGAGTTGTTGGCATTGAAACGACAGCAGGAAAATTCCAAGCAGACCGTTATGTTCTGGCTGCAGGTCCTTGGTCTGAGAAATTATTAGATATTTCTGTTTTTCCAAGAAAGGGGCAAATGCTGTCAGTATGTGTACCAGAAGATTGTGGAGTTATCCAGCCCCTGCAAACTGTTCTATTCGGGACTGGCATTTATATTGTCCCACGTCAAGATGGCAGAATTATTATTGGCGCAACTAGCGAAAATGTCGATTTCACCCCTGGAAATACGCCTGCGGGAATGCAAAGTTTGCTAGCAGGAGCGATTAAGTTATATCCCGAATTACAAAACTATCCTATTTTGGAGTTTTGGTGGGGATTTCGGCCGGCTACTCCTGATGAATGGCCGATTTTAGGTGCTAGTGCTTGGGAGAATTTGACATGGGCTACGGGGCATTACCGCAACGGCATTTTGTTGGCTCCGGTGACGGCTAAATTGTTGGCTGATTTGATTGGGAATCAGAAATTAGATCCGTTATTGGCTGCTTTTCATTATTCGAGGTTTCCTGAATCTTGGAAGTTGGAAAATGGTAAATAGTGAGATTTTTTGCTTTTTTTAAGACGAGGCCGAGCCGGGTAACGAGAAACGAAAGTTAACCAAAAGGATATTTTTTGCTATAATCAAATCAGCACAATAGGGTTTTGTAAGTTATGACTTTCAGTGATGTGGTCGAGAGGATCAAGAATCTTTCTACTGAGGAAAAGCAAGAGCTTCAACTGTTGTTGAAGCAATATCTCCGGGAAGAACGTCGCGAAGAGATGTATCAAAACTTTAAGTCAGCGCAGATTGAACAACAAAAAGGTGAACTGAAATTTTTCGCTGACATCAATGAACTCAGAGTAATGATAGAGGAATAATCGTGGAAGTCAGTTTCAGTTCTTCATTCAAGCGTGCTTTCAAAAAGCGGATCAAAGGCGATGCTGATTTGGAGGCTAGGTTTTGACAAAAGCTGGAACAGTTCATCAGAGAGCCGTTTGAACCAAGCTTAAAAACTCATAAATTGTCCGGTAGGCTCAAGGAGTTTTGGAGCTTTAGCGTAGATTACGACGAAAGGGTACTTTTCTACTTTACAGAAGACGGAAAAGCCGTCTTTGTAGATTTGGGAAGTCATGATGAAGTATATTAATCGACCGAAAAGTTGCTACAGTAATCTGTATCTGTAGGGTGCACAGTGCGTACCTTACCGCTGTAAGTAGCGCGCCCAACCATTTTTTGGTAAGTCTTGAATTAGTTCGCATCCTGTTTTTTGGGTTGGTTTAATTCCCTGCATTTAGCGGCAGCCAAATCGTAAGCATTTTGGTAATCGCTACCGCCTAACATCAAATCGCCGTAATATTCATAAGGTTGATTGCCATAAATCGGCAGCGGGTCGTCTTCAGGATAATCTTCTTTTGATTCTTCGAGGATTGCTTTGAGTTTCTTGACGCTGAAGCGCTGGACTGGGAAGTAATGAATGTCTTGAGCGATGAAACCGAGATGGGGAAAGGTTGGGTCAATAATTCGCTCGTCGAGTTCAATCCAGCTATATTCGATGGGTTTATATGGCACTCCCGGCACGGCTAAAAAGCCTTGAACATAAATCGCACCCTCGGTCGCTAACGCTGCTTTACAGGCGTTGTCAAAGCAGTTTTTACGGTTGCTTTTGATGCGAGCCGCCATTTCAATAGAAAGCGTCTCATCTAATAGTTCGGTCATAACCCATTTCTAGTCGCGTGTGCGATTAGATTGTAGCAAATCAGAGCTATCTCCGAACACAAAAAACGCAGGCAATTGCGATCGCTCCTCAAATTCTATTTTCAAGGAATTGAGCCAAAATCCTCTGCGGTTCTGGATGTTGTGTCAGCTTTGGTTTCCGAGATGAGCCGTTTGTCGATCGCCCCTATAGCCCGCCAATAACAAATTTTCGCCAGTAGCCAAAATTTTGAACCTGCGATCGAGCTGGGGTAGAACCCGGTACGGTAAAGTGTGGCACAGACGATGCAAGCAAAAATAGCGGCATACATCACCGAAGGTCGATCGTGCAACCAACAATCATATTAATGCCTTCCGGTGCAGCGATTTGTTCGGCGGCTGACAGGCTTCACAGTTTTTTCTGCAAACAAAGTTGAGTTATGACGATTCTCGCTGAGACAGGGGAATATCCTCGGATTGGTAACAACCGGGAAATAAAGAAAGCCCTGAAAGCATTTTTTACTGGGAAATTAGAGACAGATGCTTTATTGCAGACTGTTCCCGCGCTGAAAAATATGGTAAAGTCTGCTACAGTGCTGCAGCAAGCAAGAAACCAATGCGAGTTGAAAATAACAAGCGGCAAGGTAGCTTTGGGTATTGACAGAATCTGTTCATTCACCAAAATATGCTGACCATTGGATACACTGCTTGAAATGGATTTTTCACGCCTGGTTGATGCCTGGTGATTTGTCATGTAAATCTGCCTATCAATACACCTGTGAAGTGGCAGGTTGATACGGTTCTGCATCACTTACCATTCCTAACTGAATTAATTGTCTAGCAAAGATGATCATTTGCAACGACGGTTAATAGAGCCATCCCCTATCTCACATTTGCTTGAAATCATGGCGACATAAAATCCCACCCAATACATTATTCTTCTCCTAACAGGTAAGGATAAAATACAACTCAATTTGCGGCAATGATTAGCAATTAGTACCGCATTTTGTTATGATTAAGTACGTCAAATCTGGGATAAGCTTCAGCTTGTCTAAACCACAAAAAAGAGGAGCTAATGAACTAAATATTATCAGCAATTTTGTAAAGTATGGGTCAAATTTCAACCGCAATTCACCCAATTCCCTGCAATAAAACCCTGCCCAAAATAGCCAGCTTCTCCTGATGGTAAGCTAAGCAATTCTCCACACACCATAGATATACTGAATGAAAACCGCGATCAAAAAGTCTGATTTTGTGCTAGCTCCTTATATGAAGAGCAACAACTTGAAAGCTAGTTGCCAAATACTCAATACAGTGATTCCTTATACATTCTTATGGTTTTTAGCCTTTAAAGCTGCTGCCATTTCTGTATTCCTGCTCCCGCCGATAATGGTGTTGATGACACTTTTTTCAGGACGTTGTTTCTCTTTGATGCACGATTGCGGACACTATTCTCTTTTTAGTTCCAAAAAAGTCAATCGCCTTATGGGTTTTCTGCTAGGTATTATCAATGCGATTCCTCAGTACCCCTGGTCGAGGGGACACGCTTATCACCACAAACATAATGGTAATTGGGATATGTACCGAGGCCCTTCGGCATTGATATCCACCGAAAAATTTGCGGCGCTAAGCCCCTTTAGTCAAAAGATGTATCAGTTACTCAGACACCCCTTGATGCTGTTTCCCGGTGGTTTTTTCTATCTAATTATTAAGCCACGACTCGCGCTAATCTTGGGAATTACTGGTTTTATCCGACATATTTTTGCCTGTCTAAATCAAGATTTAGGCATGGGTTTATCTGCAATCATTGCTTCTTATAAATCCAAACATTGGTATACGACGGCTGAATTTTGGGATTTACTGTTCAACAATATTTGTGTTGTTGGTAGCTGGATTTATCTGAGCAACTTACTGGGATTTGGCTTTTTCTGGAGTGTTTACTCAATTGTCATGACCTGTTCAGCAGCGATATTTATCTGTATTTTCTTTGTTCAGCATAATTTTGACGGTTCCTACGCTCATAAAGCCGAGGGTTGGGACTATCTTCTTGGCGCAATTGAAGGCAGTAGTTACCTAAAATTACCAAATCTTCTTAATTGGTTTTCGGCTGATATTGCTTACCACAATATTCATCATCTCTCTGAGCGAATACCTAACTATAATCTTCAGGCTTGTCACAATGCTAATATTCACTTGCTTGCTAATTCAAAATCACTGACAATTCGCGATATTCCTGACTGCTTCCAATTCATTCTTTGGGATGCTGCTTCAGATAGTCTGCAATCGATTAAATTATTTCAACAACAACAACAAGAAATTCCCTTCAGTAAGGTAGTTAATTAAACTCGGTGGCAATAAATTTGATTGCTTTTTTAGCACCAAATCCTATGATTAGGAAGGCAGTTAGTGGAATAAGTTTCAACCCTAACTTTCCTGGTTAAGTAGGTGGTTACAAATAAACATTAGATGGATAGGGCTGGTTTAACCGCGAGCTATACTAGCAGCCAGTTTATTCTGACAAACCCCGCCCTTCTCGTCACCAGTTTATTTGCACCTACCTATTTATCTAGGGTCTAACTCTAGATAACTCAAAGTATCGGTCACTTTTCAATGCAGCAATTCCTCTAATTTTTGCTGGTTCCACAAATACTGATAAAGCCCTTTTTGCCCTACCAATTCAATGTGAGTGCCACTCTGAACTATTTCTCCTCTCTCCATCACAAAAATGCGATCGGCACTAGCCGCCGCTGACATTTGATGCGAGATAAAAATTACCGTTTTTCGATCGGTTCCCGTTGCCAAGTTTCGCAAAATGTCGGTAGCAGTTTGATTGTCAACGCTGGAGAGAGCGTCATCCAAAATTAACACCGGGGCGTCAACTAACAAAGCGCGAGCAAGTGCCGTCCGCTGCCGCTGTCCGCCGGATAAAGTAATGCCGCGCTCGCCGACCACTGTTTTGTACTGCTGCGGAAAGTTGAGGATTTCGGCGTGAATTTGCGCTTGTTTTGCCGCGGCTTCAATCTGCGGCTGTTCCGCTAAAGGGTTTCCGTAGCGGATGTTATTCTTGATGGTAGTGCCGAACAGAAAACTTTCTTGCGGAACGTAGGCGATAGCCCCGCGCAATTGTGTCAATTTTACCTCGGTAATATCCTGTCCGTCTACAAATAACTGACCCGGATCGATATCGAGTAAGCGTGGCAGCGCATTAGCTAAAGTTGATTTTCCCGAGCCGATCGCCCCGACAATTGCGACAGTTTCGCCCGGTTTTATGGTAAAATCAACATCTTTAAGCGCCGGTGTCTTAGCACCGGGATAAGTATAATTTAGATGGCGGGCCACAACTTCGCCTTTGACTGGAGTTGGCAGTTCACCTGCATCGGCAGCATCCTTAATTTGTGGTTCCACAGTCAGAATTGATTCGATGCGATCGACACTCACTTCTCCCCGCTGGTAAGCAGTAATGGTGAAACCCAACAGGGCCGTCGGAAACACCAAACGCTCGACATAAATCAGCAACGCCACAAAATCGCCAATGCTAATTTGACCATTAGCAATTGCCCCGCCACCAGCAGAAAGCAGCACCAACAAACTGATACTTGCCAAACCGCCCAGCAGCGGAAAAATAAAGTTTCTAGTTTTTGCTAATTCCAAATTTGCTGATAGCAACTGTGCGTTGGAATTGCGAAAAGCTCGGCGTTCGTTTTCTTCTTGAGCGTAGATTTTAATTACGGACATCCCGCTCATATCCTCCTGAATCAAATCGCTCATCGCCGACAATTCCTCTTGCACGGCTAACTGTTGGATGCGAAGTTTGTCGCTAAATAACTGCACCAAAACCAGCATTAAAGGGTAAACGGCGATCGCAAACAACGTCAGCCTTACATTAATCCCCAACATCACCGGCAAAGTCAAAGCATAAGCAAATGCCGTATTCGCCAAACTGAGTACCGCAAACCCCACCAAGCGCCGAATATTGTCCAAATCGGAAGTAGCGCGGTTAATTAAATCTCCTACCGTATTGGCGGCAAAATAAGACGGTTCTAATGTTAATAAATGGTTAAAAATTTGCTGTTTGAGGTCAAATTCTACTTGACGCCCCACGCCAAACAGCAGAATCCGCGACACCATCCGAATTACCCACATAATTGAGGCGAGGATCAGAATTAGTGCCACGAAGTTGAAAACTTCGTCAAATTTAGTCGCAACTTGGAGAGTGTCAACTGAATTCCGAATCAGCAGGGGAATGTAAACGCCCACAGCATTGACAATTAACAGCGAAAAAATGCCCCAGAATGTTGGCTTCCAGTGCGGGCGCATATAAGAGCCGAGTTTTTGCAGTCGAGAATAACGAGCCATTTGTTAGTGCGTAATTTGAGATTGATTGAGGAAAGGAAGAAGGAAGAAGGAAGAAGGAAGAAGGAAGAAGGAAGAAGGAAGAAGGAAGAAGGAAGAAGCAAGAGGGAAGAAGGAAGAAGCAAGAGGGAAGAAGGAAGAAGGAAGAGGGAAGAAGGAAGAAGGAAGGCGCAATCTTCAGCTCACGTTTTCAGCAATTAAGAACGTCCTAATAGTTTTGGCGGTTGCTATAGAAGGTAGAAGTTTGAAAAAAAGAGAAGCTCTATCGAAAGGTAGATGACCGAAAACACAAGTTAAGAAATTTTTAATAAAAATTCTGCTTTGGGATAACGTGCCATCAAAATTGGGTTTTGGTATTAACTAAAACCTGATTATATCGATATGTAACAAACCACATTATATCTGTGGGAACACGAGATCTGTGGGGACACGGCAATGCCCTGTCCTTAGCCACCCGGAACGAGCTCGCCCAAATCTCCCATCCGCCCCCGCAATCCCCCCCAGCGTTGAGTCGCGCTACAATCAAAAATCCATCGACTTAGCACTCAGCCTCAGAGAGTGCTAAATTTGCTAATGTAAGCGATTGGAGACAAACATGACCAAAATAGTTGCATTTAGCGACAAATCTCGGCGGGCACTAGAACGCGGCGTCAATCAACTCGCCGATGCTGTCCGCATCACCTTGGGCCCGAAAGGCCGGAATGTCCTATTGGAAAAGAAATACGGCGCTCCCCAAATCGTTAACGACGGTATCACCGTTGCTAGGGAGATCGAACTCGAAGACCCCCTGGAAAATGCCGGCGCTCGCTTAATTCAAGAAGTCGCCTCCAAAACTAAAGATATCGCAGGCGACGGCACAACAACCGCAACGGTTCTAGCTCAATCCCTGATTCGCGAAGGTTTGAAGAATGTCGCAGCAGGCGCCAACCCAGTCGCGCTGCGCCGGGGTATTGAAAAAACGATCGCCCACTTGGTGCTGGAAATCGAGAAATTGGCGAAACCCGTCGAAGGGGCTGCAATTGCTCAAGTCGCTACTGTCTCCGCCGGTAACGACGAAGAAGTCGGCGCCATGATTGCCCAAGCAATGGAAAAAGTCACCAAAGACGGCGTAATTACTGTTGAAGAGTCGAAATCTCTGACAACAGAATTGGAAGTTGTCGAAGGGATGCAGTACGATCGCGGATATCTTTCTCCGTATTTCGTCACTAACACCGACCGCATGGAAGTTGAGTACGAAAACGCTCGCCTCCTGATTACCGACAAAAAAATTAGCTCGATTCAAGAACTAATTCCAGTTCTCGAAAAAATCGCCCGCACAGGTCAACCGCTGCTAATTATCGCCGAAGATATTGAAGGCGAAGCTTTGGCAACTCTGGTAGTCAACAAAGCCCGCGGCGTATTGAACATCGCAGCAACGAAATCTCCTGGTTTTGGGGAGCGGCGCAAAGCTATGCTTCAAGATATCGCCGTGCTCACCGGCGGTCAACTGATTTCTGAAGAAGTCGGACTCAGCATTGATACCGCAACCCTAGAAATGCTCGGTACCGCCCGCAAAATTACGATCGACAAAGAAAACACGATCATTGTTGCTGGCGAAGAACACAAAGCTGACGTGCTAAAACGGATCGAGCAAATCCGCAAGCAGCTAGAAGCGACGGATTCCGACTACGACAAGGAAAAGCTAACCGAACGCATCGCCAAACTCGCCGGCGGCATCGCTGTAATTAAAGTCGGCGCAGCTACCGAAACCGAGCTCAAAGACCGTAAACTGCGTATTGAAGACGCTTTGAACGCTACGAAAGCTGCTGTGGAAGAAGGTATCGTTGCCGGAGGTGGCACGACGCTAATTCACCTGATTACAAAAATAGATGCGATCAGAGATACTTTAGACGCCGAAGAACAAGTAGGTGCTGACTTGGTGAAGAAAGCTTTGGAAGCACCTTTGCGTCAAATCGCTGATAATGCCGGCGTTGAAGGTTCCATCGTCATCGAGCGAGTGCGGGCGAGCGAGTTCAACATTGGCTACAACGCACTCACCGACGTGTACGAAGATATGATTGCCGCCGGGATTATTGACCCGGCTAAGGTGGTGCGATCTGCTTTGCAAAATGCCGGTTCCATTGCTGGTATGGTGCTGACCACTGAAGCTGTGATTGTCGAAAAACCCGAGAAGAAAAAAGCCGGCGGCGGCGACATGGGCGACATGGGCGGCATGGGCGGCATGGGCGGCATGGGCGGCATGGGCGGCATGGGCGGCATGGGCGGCATGGGCGGCATGGGCATGATGTAGTCTTCAGCCATGAGTTTGTAGTCTGTAGAGTGCGCCATAAGCACCGTGGGTGCAAACAAGCGCGTCTTATGTACTACCCGTCTACTGTTTGACGATTAAGGCAGCTTCTCCCTCCGGCATCCCCTGAGAGTCCGGGGGGAGAAGCTATCCAAGTCCCCTTCTTAAGGGAGATGCAATGGGGCTCGGCATTAAGCTATAAGCGATATTTCTCAGGGATTTTAAGCTTAAGTTGACACCTATGCAGTGCGCGCCCTCTCGGTCAACTAAAATCCTTCCCAGAAACCGCGTCTCCCCCTCTGCCCTTATCCTTTAAGACGAGGGAGTTACATTGTTGCTGTGCAAGTCTTGAGGAGATTGAAACAGAGTTTCGAGATAAACTCTCGCAGCTTGGCGATAACTGCGCGAAGCTTCAGGCGTACCGCTATCGGCATTCTGCAACAAAAACAGCGACAGGGCCGCGCAAAATACTCGGTCTAGATCCCATTCGGGATGGGTTTCCAGGTAAGTTTTGAGAGAATCGTGCAGCGTTTCGGGAATTTCAGCAAAAATACTGACTGTTGGGTTCATCATTTTTTTTAGTCTCGCTAATAAATTGAAAACAGAACCCCCCCTTCGGCCGGATACAGGTGCAGGCACAGCCGAAATCAGAGCGCTTTTTTTTAGGTCGGTCGCATCATTGTGCGCTATGAGGGGGTGGGTTTGTCAATGTTGCGAAATATTACAAAGTCCTTTATATAAAAAAAAGGTTTACCAAAGAATCAGCTTTTCAGGGCTGTTTTTGTTACATATCTTTATGTGTTGGGCGGTTTATGAGGGATTGGGCAGCAAGTTAAGGAAATCCCCAATTCCGCAGCAAGATGCTACCGTGCCGTTAATTTCTGTGGAAAACTTTGTCGAATCTGTGGAAAACCTCAGACTTGCCTGGGGAAACGCTGTGGAATGTTTAGGGAAAAGTCAGGGAAAAAATAAGAATTGCAAAGGGCATGGGGCATGGGGCATGGGGCATGGGGCATGGGGCATGGGTAGCAAATAACAAATGATTAATGACTACTGACTGCTGACTGCTGACTGCTGACTACTGACTAATGACTTCCTAAGTGCCACTGTGCCGCTTTTTGCCGGATGGTTGCCAATTCTGCCGGCGGCCTTTTGTCGAGATTGGCTAAGAGAAAGCTCATGCGACCGATCGACTGAAGTTTGTCGCGGTGGCGCGCTAGGAAATCCCAGTAGGGAAGATTTATCATCTGTGCGGTTGATAGCAGCTAGGTTCTGCCAAAGTCGATCGCCTAATATCCAAACGCCAACAGTCATTTTATTTGTTTCACCATTGCACCATAAAAGTTATCTTTTACTGTTCATGAGGGCTGGTCGTTTATTCAGAAAAATTAATTGGCAGCCAAATCACAACAAATCAAAACTCATAATTTCTCCGCTTGTGGCGAGAACGTACTAGAGCATAACATTGATTTCCAAAGATAGGGACACCGACCAGCAAATTTAAATTTTATGTCGCTGTATCCTTCAGATGTTAATAACTTGGTCAGCGTCTCTACTGAAAAAAATTTAATGTGACCGTTATCCCAAAGAACGGTAAAATGTTTATCTAGTTTGCCGGAAACCGCTAAAGCCAGATTTTTTAAATAGCCGTGATAGGGTGTGGAAATAATTAGTCTTCCTCCCGGAGCGAGGCATTTTTTGGCAGTTTTGGCTAGTTCTTTAGGATAAAGCAAGTGTTCGATTACTTCAATAGCTAAGACAACATCAAATGAGTTCAGAATATCGGTATCTGGGAGATCGTAAATATCTGCTTGGATAAACTGACACTCCGGGAAACTTTGACGAGAGATGGCAATTCCGGGCGCAGAAGTGTCAACGCCGACAACTTCGCAGCCGTGCTCTGCGATAACGTGACTGAGGCTGCCATTGCCGCAGCCGAGATCCAAAACTCGGAGTTTTGTCTTGCTGGTCTGCTGAAGTGTCGCCAGCATTTCTAAAAGGGGAGATATCAAATAAGCGTGATGATATCTCGGACGGTTGTTTGTGTAATAATACGTATAATTGCTAAAGTTTTTTTTCATCGATTAAGCTATGGAGATTATTGCCGAGACCGCGAATTTACGGAGCGTGGGTGCACTGTTTGGGCCACGGTTGCCCACATTAGGGTTGTCAGAGTCGATCGGCAGCTCGATCGTCTCATTCTTTTTGTTTGACCGGTGAATTATTGTCACCGCATCAATCGGGTGGCAAAAGAAATCTTTGACAGGGTGCAAAATCTTGCATCGCCCATCTCTGGCCCATCTCTCGAAGGCATTCGGAAAGAAAAAGTCCGATGGAGCAGAATTCTCTCTGTACACTAGCCGGAGACAGAACTTTTTGCCCGTTAATTTTGATCCAAGAGTGCATCCATGCGATTCTAGCTTCAAGCAAGTGCGGTATGTCCACCCGAGGCTTTTTTGCAGCCTGAAAAATTGGCCCCTGGGCGATGAGGTGCCAGTCGCTCCGAGAATTGAGAAGGGAAGTGTGACCGAAATCACAGGCATTTGCGAAACAAATTGCTGAGCATATTTGGGTCAACACACTTAGAATCGAGATTACTACAGTGGCTTCTATAATTGTGTTTAAATGTTGTTCTGAAGCTGTGTTGTTCAGTCAGCAGAGCCCCCTAGACAGATTCAGGCTTTCGGTCTGGTTTATTTCACTGTAAAGGTCGCTGTTGGGTGTTGCACCTTAATTTAGATATTTCCTATGGTTAAGTTAGGTCAATCCTCCTTTCGCCGTATTTTACTGTCGCGGATTTTGTTGCTCAGCGTACCGGTTCTACTGGTGGGGGAGTATGTTACCTATCGCAAGGCACGCTCGACGCTTCTGGAAACTGCTCGTCTAAACTTGACAGAAAGTGCAGCCAGAAAAGCAGAAACTATTGATCAGTGGGCGAAATCGCTGAAGTCGAATCTGATCGGCGCTTCGGAAAGCTCGATGTTGCAGTCTGTAAATCCGAAGGATTATCAAAAGTTTATCGCGCAATTAGGGCAGCGGTTGCCAGCGCAGGTTGATTGCTTGCAATTGACTAATTTAAAGACAAATCAAGTGATAGCAAGCACTTGCGGGCAGCAGCCGATTCAGTCGCTGCCGGCAAAATTTTGGCCGCCCGTACAGCAGCAGCAAACGCTGCTGGACGACAAGAGCGTTTACATTCGTCTGTCCTTACCTCCGCAGCGACAGGGGACAGCAAACGATCGGAAGGGGGCTTTGGGGGCTGAGGATTTTCCAGAGGCGGGTAAAGAAGGCCGCGATACCCAAGCGAGTTTGGTGTTGAGCGCTCCTGTTTACATTCGTCGGGGCAATACCCTGCAGTTGAGTTATGCTTTGAGTTTGCAGTCGGCCTTGCCTGTGCAAACCAGCGCTCCCAAAGGTTCTTTAGCCGGCTATACGGTGGCGATCGACCAAGATGGGACGATTTTGGCGCACCCGAATATCAACCGTGTGGGCCGCAATATCGACCAAGAGGCAGATGCCGCTCGACTAAAAAGTATTGTCAGAAGGGCGATCGCAGGCGGAAAAGATTTTCTCCATCTATTTTCCTTTGAAAGAAATGGTGTAGAGTTGCTAGCAGGATACGCTGCTATCCCGAGTCCTTCAACTAAACAGGAGAACAGCAAGTGGATTATTTTAGCTGTCTCTCGTTTAGATTACGCTCTGTCAGGTTTGGAAGAAATTCAGCAAGTTTTATTTAATTTAATTGTAGGTTTGGTTGCTGCTAGTATCATCGCGACTTTATATCTGTCTCGCGACTTGGCGCGTCCTGTGGAAAAACTGAGAGACTACGCGATGAAAGTAGATACGGAAGTGTCGCAGACAGTGCCCCAAGATTTCCAAATTAGGGAATTTAATCAACTATCAGAAGCACTCAACAGCATGGTGCAGCGCCTCAGATCCTGGGCCCGAGAATTGGAAGTCGCAACCAAAGAAGCGCAAGTTGCCAATCAATTAAAAAATGAATTTTTGGGGAATATTTCTCACGAATTGAGAACGCCACTTAACGGGATTATTGGTTTTATTCAAATTGTGCGGGACGGCTACTGCGATGACCGAGATGAAGAAATGGAATTTTTACAACGGGCCCACGATTCGTCAATGCAATTGCTCAATATTATTAATGATATTTTGGACATTGCTAAAATAGAATCCGGCACGTTCTCGATGATCTTAGAAGTAGTTGACATTACTCAGGTACTTGAAGACGCGATTGATTTGCAAGCGACTCAAATTGAGGAAAAAGGCTTGAAGTTAAGTTTGCCAGAGCCTCACGATCCGATTATTGTTCATGCCGATCCCGAGAAGCTAAAACAGGTGTTTTTAAACGTGTTAAGCAATGCCGTTAAGTTTACAGAGTCGGGCAGCATTAATATATCTGTGCGGCTAGAATCGAGGACTAATTCTGGTAGTTTTAACGGCAGTGCTGACAGTACGACGGGTCCCAGCGGTCAAAGCGATTGGGTGGTGGTGACAATTAAAGATACGGGAATTGGTATCGATCCCGAGCACCAGCAGAAATTGTTTCAACCTTTTGTGATGGCTGATGGTTCTACAACTCGCAAGTTTGGCGGTAACGGTTTGGGCTTGGCTATCTCGCGAAGGATAATGGAATCTATGATTGGAAGCATTACCCTGCACAGCGCGGGCGTGAATCAAGGTACTACAGTGATGATTTCTTTGCCTGTCAATCAGCAGTCAAGTTTTTATTTTCAGAGCCCGGACTTAGTAACGGAAAAGGGAAATTTCAAAAGTTGAGGAGTGATTTTCCCAATCTAAAATCTAAAATCTAAAATGGTATTAGGGGCTGTCCCCCGAGTTCGAGGGATTTGCTCAAAGTGCTGAGAATGCGGATTAATTCGACGGAAGCCGCGCCCGAAGAGGTAAGACAGGGGGTATTTGTTTGCACGCAGTTGAGGAAGCGATCGCACACTCGCCTCAGCGGTTCTACTTGTTCTAAACTCAACACTTCGCGGTGTCTGATGCTTGTTGGCTGCGGCGCGATCCTCTTCGAGGGCTTCGCTAACGCACTTTCAAAAGAGTTATTCTCTTCGCCCCGGTAATCTGAAGGGCCGCGCTGCAAAATCAGGGGAGTTTCTGGCAACATTTCATCAAAAATCAAGGTTCCCAAACTGCCAACAACTGTTAAGCGCCGTTGTTTGTCGGGATTTAGCCAGCACAGGTGAATAAATGCTTGAAATCCGTCGGGATAGGTGAGCGTTACCCAAACTAAATCTGCTAGTTTTTCTGCAGGATTAGTAGTCAGCAGTGAAGGAGCCAATTGATTTTCAATTTCTGCTGCTTCTTTATTTATTCCTGATTCCTTCTTCCCTTTTCCTGATTCCTTCGGAAATACAGTGCCGATCGCCCTTACTTCAATTGGCGTTTGTTCCAGCCAAGTATTGAAAATAGCGATATCGTGAATAGCCAAGTCCCAAAGGGCATCAACGTCATGGCGCACCGGTTTAAAATGGGTGCGCTGGGCGTAACCGTAGCGCAATTTTCCGAGTTGATGCTGTTGAATAATTCTTTGACCTCGATCGACTGCTGGATGAAACAGATAAGTGTGGTCAACGAAGAGTTGTCGCTGCTGTTTTTCGGCTAATTGACTGAGTTCTATTGCTTCAGTGAGGTTGAGGGCGAGGGGTTTTTCTGCTAAGACGTGGTAGCCTTGTTTCAGCGCTGCTGCTGCGAGGGTGTAGTGTGTGGAAGCTGGAGTAGCGATCGCCACAGCTTGCAGTCCCGGCAAGGCTTGCACTTGAGACCAATCGGTAGCTAGAATCACCGAGGCATCCAGATTAAACTGTTTTTGAACGGCCGCCAATGAATCTCGATTCGGGTCTACCACCGCTAAAACTTGGCTGTTGGGATGTTCGAGAAAGTTGCGAATTAGGTTAACTCCCCAGCGACCTGCCCCCAATACAGCTATTCCGATTTTCATTGATAATAATTTAAAAAATCGCACAGTAATTATAGCATATTTTGTTATTATTATCTATGTTTTAATTCAAAAAAATCACTGTTGACTGTTGACTGTTGGCAGTAGTTATTGGTTATTGGTTATTGGTGGCAGCTAACAAATAACAAATAACTGATAACACCACTCAACAGTCAACAGTCAACAGTCAACAGTCAACTAACTACTGACTATCAACTAATTTATTGAAAGCTGCCTGAGCCGCTGCTTGTTCGGCCGCTTTGATCGATCGACCTTTTCCCTCTGCTACCAACTTTCCCTGAATGAGAACTTCTGCGGTAAAACGATCTTCCCCGCCCTGCACTGTCCCGGTTTCTTGGACGCTATATTTGGGCAAAGTTTTGTATTTGCCTTGAGTCAACTCTTGGAGAGCAGCTTTGTAGTTTTGGCGGGCAGGATCGCTGCGGATTTCCGCCGCTAGGCGTTGAAAGTGAGAATCTAGCCAAGGGCGAATTAATTCTAACGTCTGGGTACTCAAATAAAGCGCAGCCAGTACCGCTTCCAAAGCATCTGCCAGTCGGGGTTCAGCGCCTGTTTTGTCCGAGGCGGCACTGCTGGAAACAATTAAATAGCGATCGAACCCGTAACTTTCAGCGATTTTAGCAAGAATGCGATCGCTCACCAAGATCGATCGAATAGCAGCAAATTCTCCCACTGTACAGTCAGGATAAATCTCAAACAACAACTCCGACGCCGCCAGCCGCACAACTGCATCCCCGACAAACTCTAGTTGCTCGTAATTTGCCTTAGCTGACGCGCTCGCATGAGTCAAAGCTAAATCCAGGAGATGCCATTTTATCGAAGCATCCTTCGTCAGTCCCAATTTTTGAATTAATGTTTCAAGTTGCTTTTGGCGACCCGGATAAATCATACCATTTTAGATTTTAGATTTTAGATTTTAGATTTTAAATTTTAGATTTTAAATTTGGGAATGACGGATGACTATCTGGGTTGAGAACTTGTCAAAAGTTGCATTTTTTTTTACAGGTATCAGATCCATATTAATAAGTTTTTTCTTAAAAAAATAAATATTGACCCGGGTGATTATGGTGCACCTTACCCCAAATCTTCCTCGGGGTGTGCAGTGCACACCTTTCCCAACAAAAAACAGGTTGAAAGGATTTGTTTACCTTATTCCCAAGCGGTAATTTTAATTAAATGGGGGGGAAAAAGTCGGACATAAGCCGGGTTCTGTTCTCTCAACTGCAAGCAGTTTTCGAGGGCAGTTATCTATCTGGGGCGCCTGTTACCAGACGCCTCAAGCGGTACCAAAAAACGGAACTGGTAAAAAACCAACCATAGTCCCTCCGACCTTGCTCCCAACTGGGGTTTACCGAGCCAGCACCTCTCGATGCTGCTGGTGCGCTCTTACCGCACCTTTGCACCCTTACCCCCTAACACTTTGCGATTTTCGATGCTTGATTTTTGATTCAATCTCAAATCTCAAATCTCAAATCGGGGGGCGGTATCTTTCTGTGGCACTATCCTCACGATCGCTCGCACTGGGCGTTACCCAGCAAGTTTGGTTTTTCGGGAGCCCGGACTTTCCTCAGACAAGCTTTCGCTCATCCGCAACCGCCTGCGCCTACTTTTTCCCCAGATTTATTGTACGCGATCGTTCGTCAATCAATTTAAGATTTGAGATTGAAGATTTTAACTTGTCGCCCACTTAATTTGGACATTTGTGTTTATTCAAACTCTTGTACGGTGGGTCCGAAAGCCCGCCCAACAATTAAATTTCCATGCAACTCCCCTTAAATTCACTCACGGATGAATCAGGGGGCTGAAAAGTTGGGAATTCTCATGCAAGGATTTAGGGCACGGATTCAACTAGGGGCACGAAACCTTTTTACCTCACATAACTTTTAATTATTCAATCTTCAACCCCCAATCTCAAATCTTCCATTCGGTTACTTTAATGAGTCCTCTTTCACAGTAGAAAAATTATCAAACCAGCCGCGTCTCCAGAAGAAGTAAACTAAACCAGAGGCGATCCCTAGCATAATTGCCCAACAAAGCGGATAGCCAAAATACCAGTTCAGTTCCGGCATATTCCAGGGAGATGTCTCTGTATTGAAATTCATCCCGTATACTCCCGCCACAAAAGTTAGAGGAATAAAGATACTCGAAATCACCGTCAGCAACTTCATGATTTCATTCATTTTATTACCAACCGAAGACAAGTAAACATCCATCAAACCCGAAGACAACTCTCGATAGGTTTCGACCATATCCATCACCTGCACCGTGTGATCGTAACAGTCGCGCAGGTAAATTCGCACCTCGGGACTAATCAAATCACTGCTATCTCGAATCAAAACATTAATTGCATCCCGCTGCGGCCAAATGGCGCGGCGCAGAGTCAGCAATTCTCGCCGGATTTTATAGATTTTTTCCAGGGTTTTGCGGGTAGGGTTCAGCACCACTTCATCCTCTAATTCTTCAATGCGCTCTCCGTAAACTTCTAATACAGGGAAGAATCCATCTATAATCGAATCTAACAGAGTATAAGCCAGATAATCAGCTCCGTGTTTGCGAATTATTCCTTGTCCTTTACGAATGCGCTCGCGCACTGGTTCAAAACAATCATAGTCCGGTTCTTCCTGAACAGTTAACAGGTAATGCTTGCCCAAAATCAAACTTACTTGTTCTTTATGAAAAGTATCTAATTCTGGATGGAGCATCACCATCCAAGCAATGATTAAAATGTGTTCTTCATAGTCTACTACTTTCGGTCGCTGGGGAACATTAACTACATCTTCCTGAGCCATTAAGTGTAAATTAAACACTTCGCCCATTTGCCGCCAAGTTTCTTTGTTTCCCAATCCCAACATATCAACCCAAGAAACAGATGCTGTATCTAAATACGCAGCAGCTTTGTGAGGATTTGCCAATTTGGCGCGAGTTGCGGCTGTTTCGCAATAGTCAATTAATACAATCTCCGGAGGCGGCGCATCTGGTTCTAAGTCGAGAGTTCCCGGCGGAGCCCCCGGATCGTCGTAAAAATAGTCAACATAGGAATCATCATCATCATCATCTTCTTTAATTTGTTTTGCAACGGCACTAGAAGTATGTATGCTTTTGTATACCATGCTAATATTCCTGACTTTTAGAAACTTTAATTAGATTATCATTTTTCTGGTGCAACTACCAATTACCAATGACTAATTACCTCTGCCGAATGGGAATCTCGATCGCAAATTCAGTTCCCTCTCCCGGCGCGGAAATGCACTGCAGCGTCCCTCCGTGTCTTTCCACCACAATCTGATACGAGATAGACAGTCCCAAGCCTGTACCTTTGCCTACTGGTTTAGTAGTAAAAAACGGGTCAAACACCCGACATTTAACAGGCTCTGCCATTCCACACCCGTTATCGGAAATTACGATCGCAACCCGATTGTTCTCCAGCACCTCCGTGCGAATCCGAATCCACGGCAATGTGTCGCAAGTTAAAGGTAAACTAGCAAAATCTTGCCGTTCCTCTTCTGAATAACTCGCCACTTCCAACTTCCTATTCCTGACATCCGCTAAAGCATCAATAGCATTATTTAAAATATTCATAAACACTTGATTTAACTGCCCCACGTAGCACTGTATCTGCGGCAATTCCCCATATTCTTTAACTATTTGAATATGACGATTTCTGCCATTTTCTTTAATCTTGTGTTGCAAAATTAACAGAGCGCTGTCTATTCCCTCGTGAATATTAACACGTTTAATATCTGATTCTTCCAGGCGGGAGAAGTTACGCAAAGACAGAACTATTTGACGAATTCGCTCGGCTCCGGTTTGAATTGAACTCAGCAGATGCGGGAAATCCTCTTTCATGAATTCCAGTTCTATTTCTTCTGCCAAATCTTGGATAACAGCAACAGGTTCCGGGTAATGTGCGTGGTACAAACTGCACAGTTCCAGCAAGTTTTTGGCATACTCACTAGCGTAAGTGATATTACCGTAAATAAAACTGACAGGATTATTGATTTCGTGAGCAATTCCCGCCACTAGCTGTCCCAAACCCGACATTTTTTCCGCTTGAATTAGTTGAGCTTGAGTCCGGCCTAATTGTTTCAATGTTTGCTCTAGCTGGCGATTTTTATGTTTTAATTGAGCTTCGGCTTGTTTGCGATTAGTAATATTGCGGGCTAGAATAATAATCTGATCTGAATTAAACGGCAACAGTCGGGCTTCATAAGTTTTTTCTCCTTCCGACAGGGAAACCGAATATTCTATATCGATTGAATTTCTTGTTTCGGAAATTTCCAAGATTGCTTGGGCAAATTGGCAGGCGACATTGTGTGGCAATATGTCGGTCATTCGTTGACCCATAAAATGTTCGGGAGGCACGTATAAACTCGATGAAGTTCCTGACAAATAATCCACAATTATACCGTCAGCATCTAGTCGAAAATACAAATCAGGCAAAGCGCGAAAAACTGCTTCTAACTCTAAAGTTTTTTGGCGCAATGCTTCCTCAGCGTAGTACCGATCGCTAATATCAAAAATCACCCCGTCCAAATAGCAAACGTTTCCATCTGCGTCGAACACAGGAGAACCTTTATCCCACACCCATTTAACCGTGCCGTCTGCTGCTAGCAAGCGGTATTCCAAGTTATAAGACTCTTTGTTTTCTATGCTTTGCCGAATAGTTGCTTCTACTTTTGCCAAATCTTGGGGGTAAATAATGCTAGCAAAAGTCCGGCATCTCCTGTCCAAAAGCCAAATAAAATCTGCGGCAGGGTAGCCGGTTAATAGGTAAACGGCATCGCTAATAAAATTAGTCGAAAAATCGCACTTCCAGCGATAAACCACGCCGGGAATATTAGCTACCAAAGACCTAAATCTTAATTCACTTCTACGCAAAGCTGCTTCGGATTCATGTCGCTCTGTAATATCGTGAGCGAAACCTAGCACTGCAAATACATTACCTTCCGCGTCGCGCAGGGGAAGTTTTTGGGTATCAAAAATATGTACTGAACCGTCAGCAATAGTTGCCGCATCGCAGGGATTGTGGATGATGTCGCCGGCCAGTACAGCAGAGTCGTCTGTGCGGAAGCCTCGGATATTTTGGGCGGAATTCCCAAACACAATATCTTCTGAAAATCCTAACTCTAAATCGGATTTTCCAATTATTTCTTCGACTGTTTTGCCGATGGCTTGAGCGAAACTGCTGTTTGCCAAAATATAGCGAAAATTTTTGTCTTTGGCAAAAATCCAGTCGCTGGTTTTGTCTATTACTGTGCGTAGGAGTTGTTCAGAACGTTCGGTTTTTTCCAACGACGCCTGCAGTTCTAGTTCCAGGCACTTGCGAGCAGTAATGTTCTCAAAAGCAACACCGACGCAGTTGTTGGGTAATGGAAAAGCTTTAATAGAAAAAGCGCGAGTTATTCTCCCGCCTTCATCGCAGTCAATATCTTCAAGTTCTACGGCTTTCTGGCTGCGAATTACCGAAGCAAATGCTTGGGGAATGTTTTTCGATCGCAGGTGGGGAAAAATCTCGTCGATTGTCATTCCCAAAACATCAGCCATTTCTAATCCGGTAAATAGGGTAGCCGCAGGATTGGAGGCGATCGCCCTGAGGGTGCTGTCATCGTCTATGTTTTCTAAATGGTAGACGTACAAACCAATTTGCATATTCTCGACAATTTGGTCGTAGAGGCGCACGCTTTCGTCTACCTGCCTGCGTTCGGTGATATCTTCAGTAATACCTAAAACGTACTGAGGGCGGCCTGCAGCGTCGAGAATTGGCACTTTGCGCGTGTGCAGTATTCTCATACCTTTGTGGCGAGTTTGGATCGGCTCTTCGGCTATGTCTTTAACAGTAGATTGGTTATGATCGCCGGTCAATATTTCCCTGTCTTGAGCAGTGAAAACATCAGCTTGTTCTTTGGGGTAAATATCGTAGTCATTTTTGCCGATCGCCTCTTGAGAGGTAACACCTGCGATCGTTTCTCCGGCTTTATTCCACAGCACAAATTTCAGCGAAGAAGCATCTTTAGCAAAAACTCCCACCGGCAGATTTTCTACTACGGAATTGAGGAAGCCTCTAGCGGATTTTAATTCAGCTTCTGCACGCTTGCGTTCGATGCCTAAAGCGATGACATCGGCAACCGATGCTAAAGTGTCCTGAAAGGGTTTTGTCAGGGGCTGGCGGCTGATAATTACCATGACTCCCACCAGCCGTTCTTCCACTATCAAAGGGTAGCCGGCGAAGGTGAGAATTTGCTTAGGTATTGGGCAATCTGTCGGCTTTTGGCTGGTGTTGATAATTGCTACTTCGGAACTCTGTGGCGGTGTTGCTTTCGGGAATTCTTCCTCTGGGAAGCCAAAATTATTCAGTTCAAATCCGCAGTCAATTTCCGGTTTTTGCTGTTTGGCGATCGAGTTAACCTTACTTTCAATAAAGCTAGCCCGATCGTCTGTGCGACTGTATATTCCCGAGGCTGCTTGCAATTGCCAAAGATTATGTTGAGAGTTGAAAGTCCAAATTTCAGCAGAAGCGACATCAATATTCCGCACCATTGCCTCGCAGCAGGGAAGCAGGATATCTTGAGGGTGTTTGGTGAGGGCAATACCCACATCGGCTACCATTGCTGTGAGGCGAGAAGCTTGGGCTTTTTCTGCTTCCAATCGTTTGCGATCGGTGATATCTTCCACTAAAGAAAGCACAGTAAAAGTGTCGCCGCTGCGAATAATCGAGTTGAACCAGCGACACCAAATTACCTGTCCGCTTTTAGTATAGTTGCGGTTAATTGAAGTATTGCCGTTGCCAGTGGCTAGTTCAAGCTCGATCGCGCTTATAGCCTCTCTATCTTCCTGGCAAACCAAAGCCAAATCGCCGAAGTGCTTGCCCATCATATCATCGGATGTCCAGCCAAAGATTTCCTCGGCGCGTTTCGACCACTGAACGATCCGAAAATCTTCATCCCAGCCTACCATTGCCAGCGGACTGTTAGCTGCATTCAACCACAGTAAATGGTTTGATCGGCGTAACTGTTGAGTTTTCTGCTGCTGCCAGCGGTAGTGCCTGGTGATATCTCTACCGACGCCCAAAACCCGCATCTGGTTGCTAGAGGCATCCACCGCTGGCGTATAAGCAGTTTCGTAAATTTTAATCCCGCCGTCTGCCTCCATCACCTCATGAATTGCCAGCCGTTTTTCCCCGGTTATAAATACTTGTTGCAGGCAGGAATCAATCTGCGAGATTATATTTTTGACAGCAGCATTATTGGGATATAATTTTAATAATTCCTGATTAGTTTGGTTGACTATTTCAGCAGGCTCCAATCCCATCCAAGCAGCAGCGACAGGATTGATCGATAGGTACTTTTGCTGTCGATCGCACTCTAGGAAAGCATCAACAGAGTTAGAGAAAAAAGACTGAAACGAGTTGATAACTTCCTGCATGGGTATTTTTTCATGAGAAAAGCTTAGTATTAGGGAAACCTCGTGTCTTTAGACCGATCGAGGAAACACTCATCAGGCAGTTTTCACCGCCTTGAATATTGATTGTTGCTACAGGGAGATACTTGGTCGATTGGTACTTTTGCGATCTATTTTCAACGGAACAATTACCGTTTCAAACATTTCACCCGCGATCGGATAGCAGCTTGGGCTTACACCCATATTTTTGATAACGTAATCAGTTAAGACGATAGCTAGTCAACTATCTCTTTTGATTAGGGCATAAAGCCCCATCTCTTCCGAGCGGGGTGCTGACTTGCTTAAGCTCTAAAATTTTCCTAACGTTAGTTTAACCCACTCAAATCTTTTTGAGCACTGTACTGCTGCGTTTCCCGGTGCAATTTTCGGCGCTGTTCCCTATAATACAAAAATTTTAAAGAAATAGTATTTTTGGGAATATAGCTTAATTACAGCAGATGCTCTTTTTTTAAACCAGACCCAGCGGATACAAAAGCGAGATGGAGAGACCGGGAGACGGGGAGGTGGGCAGAGGTGCAATCCACAACCTGCGAGAAAAATGCTTCAGAAATGCCAGACAGCTTACCGATTCGCAATTCCCAATTCCCCATTCTCAATTCTCGATTCGCAATTCCCAATTCGGTAATCTGAAAGCGGTTTGGCAGTACGCGAAGCAAAGAACGCAAGCCGTGCAAAGCCATGTAACATAAAGATTGCGATATTTTTCTACGTAATATGGAACTATTAGATACCTTGATTGTGGGTGCGGGTATTAGCGGTTTGAGTTTGGCGCACGCACTTCACAAGGAAGCAACGAGTCCATCCTCGCTGAAGATTTTAGTCGCTGAGAGTCAAGGACGTGTAGGCGGGAACATCACCACTGTGACAGCGGGGGGGTTTCTCTGGGAGGAGGGCCCGAACAGTTTTTCGCCGACGCCAGAATTGATGAAGTTGGCTGTGGATGTGGGATTGAAGCAGGAATTGATTTTTGCCGATCGCAAATTGCCTCGTTATGTTTATTGGCAAAAAAAGCTGCAACCGGTGCCGATGACTCCACCGGCGATGATTCAGTCTCAGTTGCTGAGTTTTCCGGGAAAACTGCGGGCGTTGTTCGGGGCTTTGGGGTTTGTTGCGCCGGCAATGGGTGCTGGACTTTCGCAGCAGGGTGACGAGGAAACTGTTTCTCAATTTTTCCGCCGTCATCTCGGTACGGAAGTGATGCAGCGGTTGGTGGAACCTTTTGTTTCTGGGGTTTATGCCGGCGATCCGCAACAACTTAGCGCGGCGGCGGCTTTTGGGCGGGTAACAAAGATGGCTGATGTGGGTGGCGGGCTGGTGGCGGGGGCGCTGCTTTCTGCTAGGAAAAGACCGAAGCCAATGCCCGCAGACCCGAATGTTCCGTCTACTAGACCGGGGGAGTTGGGTTCCTTCAAACAGGGGTTGAAGGCTCTGCCGGAGGCGATCGCTGCTCAATTGGGCGATCGAGTGAAACTCAATTGGCACCTGACTCGCCTCCAGCGTACAGAACGCGAAACTTACATTGCTGTATTCTCGACGCCCGACGGACAGCAGGAAGTTGAGGCGCGCACCGTGGTTTTGACAACGCCCGCTTACGTTACAGCCGATTTGTTGCAGCCTCTGCAACCGAAAGTTAGCAGTGCTTTACAAGCTTTTACTTATCCTACAGTTGCCTGCGTTGTCTTAGCATATCCGCAGTCGGATGTCAAGGAAAAATTAGTAGGTTTTGGAAATTTAATTCCGAGGGGGCAGGGAATTCGCACTCTAGGGACGATTTGGACATCGAGTTTATTTGCCGATCGCGCGCCTGCAGGGTGGCAAACTCTCAGCAGTTACATCGGCGGGGCTACTGATTCGGAAATTGGCAATCTCGACTCAGAACAAATCGTTCGCGAGGTGCACCGAGATTTGTCCCGGATTTTGCTGAAACCAGATGTGCCACAGCCAAAAGTTTTAGCGGTGAATGTGTGGAAGCGGGCCATTCCTCAGTACAATTTGGGTCATTTCGATCGCCTGCAACAAATCGATGAGGGCTTAAAATCTTTGCCTGGGGTGTATTTGTGCAGCAACTACGTTGGCGGAGTGGCTTTGGGAGATTGCGTGCGAAGGGGTTTTGAGCGTGCACGAGAAGTGGGCGAGTATTTGCAGAACAAACAATCAAATACTCGATCGATCTGAATTATTGTGTGGGGAGGGCGGGTTTACAAATATCGAGTATGTTAATCCGAGATATTGGTGAACCCGCACCTAAAGCCTTCTGCCTTCATATCCGCTGCCCAATGCCGAATGTTACTAGGTTGTGGGTTCAAATTTGTAACCCACCCCCCTGACGGTTTGAATCATCGAAATTTGATTGGCATCTGGTTCAATTTTGCGGCGAATTTGACCTATATGGACATCCACCACGCGATCGGCTCCTACATACTCGTAGTCCCACACTTCATGCAGCAATTCCGATCGCCTCCACACGCGACCGGGTTTGCTGGCCAAACAGTACAGCAGGTCGAATTCTAAAGCAGTCAAAGCAACTATCTGAGTGCCGAGAATTACCTCGCGGCGAACCGGATCTATTAGTAGCTCTCCAAAAGTAAGAGTTTTTTGTTCGGCGGGAGTAACAATGCGTTTGCGCTTCAAAATTGCTGCAACGCGAGCTCCAATTTCTACAAGACTAAAAGGTTTAGTAATGTAGTCGTCAGCACCTTCGGCAAACCCTTTCATTTTGTCAGCTTCATCGGTTCGGGCAGTCAGCATCAACACAAACACGCCCGTGCGTCTTTGCATTTCTTGACACAGTTTGTAACCAGTTGTATCAGGTAAATTTACATCTAGAACTACTAAGTCAGGATTGAGTTGCTCAAATAATTCCAGACCAGTCTGACCGTCCTCGCCAGACTCAACTTGATAACCTTGCTGGCTCAAAAAACGGTGAATTAAATTTCGGATTGCCGGGTCGTCATCAACCACAAGGATTTTTACAGGGGCCATGACCACAAGTTTGCTTGAAGAATTAGGCAAGAATATTCAGCCATAATAATAGAAAACTGGATACAAATCTCGAAAAAATTGAGCTTTTAATAGTTATAGCCCTATTTATAACCTACGCAAAATTTCAGGCAATAAATCTCCAGGAACTTTGGATAAGGCTAAATTTTGGCCTGGCAGCCCACATTCACTATAGAAAGCTCTAATCGTTTTGACAATATAGCTCAATGCTGTTTGCCGGGAATCAGCAGCTTGGGAGTTGGCCGCGGCTTGCAAGTTGAGTTTATCCCCATATGTTAACCCTTTGTCATTGAGATGTTGTCCCCATTCGGCACACACTTGCAACTGGTGGTGCAGTGCTGCTTCTAGATGGCTTGTCTGTGCGACTTTATTAGCGGCGAAATGTGGGTCGGTGGCTAGTTGATAGTGGGCTAGTCCGAGATTGTTGCGGGCGGCCAAGGCGTCAAAGGTGAGTTGGGTTCGATCGAGCTCTCCGGCGATATCCAAGGCGGTTTCGTAGGCGGTAATCGCCTGCTGCAATGATTCCGTCCGCGCCTGTTTCTGCTGAAACTGGTTCGCCAAATGCCAATAAGCGGTACCGAGATTATTGTAGGTGGCGGCTGCTGCTGCGGGTACTAATTCTCGGGTGCGGTATTTCAATGCTTCGCGGTAGGCGGAAATCGCCCTGACTAGCAGGGGTTCTGAGGGTTCGTGCTGGGCGAGGTTCCAGCAGGCGGTACCGAGGTTGTTTTGCACTCCGGCATAGTTGAGGGGTTCTCGTTCGGGACTGTAGCAGGAGAGAGCTTGGGTGTAAGCTGCGATCGCGCTTTTGAGATATACGATCGGCTCACCATCTTGGGCTAAATTCCAGTATGCTGTCGCCAAATTATTCTGAGCAGCAGCGTACTGCTGAGGCTCCACGGCGGGGTCTAGATCCAGCAGCGCTTGTTGGTAAGCTGCAACTGCGTACTGCAAGTTCTCTGTCTTGTCTCGGTAGCGGGCTAAATCGGCCGAGGCGATTCCCAAATTTTTGTTTAATCTAACGCGGGTTTGGGGTACGGTTTCGCCATCTGTTCGGTTCAAACCTTCAAGGTAGAGGGCGATGCTGCGTTCAAGGCTGGATACCGGCTCTGAGGCGTTGAGGGCATTGGTGCGATCGCGCGACAGCATCCAGTAGAGAGTGCCGAGATCGTTGAGCAGATCGGAAATTGGCGGTAGGCTGTTGGACTCCTGGGCGTACTGAGTTAAATTTTGTGTCAATTGGGCAATCAACCGCGCGCATTCCTCAGTTAGTGGTTGATTTTGCTGCGAGTTGGTGTCAACGTCGAGATACGCAATCACTTGTTCGATCGCGCGAATGGCGATTGTCAGGTTGTGTTCTGAAACGTCTCCCCCCAGAATGCGATCGCGGTAGTAATTCCCCAAACTGTGATAAGCCAAAGCCAAAGCTTCGCAAGAACACTGATGTTCTTGCAGCAGTTCGATGTATTGCAGAGTTTGCAGCGGCAGAAAATTGTCCTCCGATGCGGCATCATTTTCTGCTTCCAACTCATCAGAAGCCGCTGCTAGCACCAAATCTGCAAGTTGGACGGATTTAGAATCTGGCGCTGGGGACGGGGGATGGGAAATTGGGGATTGTTCGTCCTCTGTCAGTTGGACGGATTTAGAATCTGGCGCTGGGGACGGGGGATAGGAAATTGGGGATTTTTCGTCGGGAATTGGGGATTGTCCAGACAAAGAAGGTATTAAAAGTTGGTTGCCAAAGTCTCCCTTGTCCCGTAAGTTTCGCAAGTCTCCGGAGTTCCCGAAGTCATCAAAGTGCCCGAAGTCTCCCTTAGCTGGAGTTGGTTCGCCTTCAAACTCAAATACTCCGGTTCGCCAGTGCCAAAATTCCGGGGCCGAGTGCTCGATCGAACTCAGCCAGGGCCGCGACACCCACAGCAACACAGTAGACTCGCACATTTGCAGGTTTGCTTCGATGTCTCTCAAATAGCTCAGGAACGACCACTGCACTGCTGCTGACTGCCTGGTCAGGTGTTCTGCCCCGATAATTTGAAATGTCGGCCAAGGGCTGTAACTGCCCCTGTTTTGCGGCGGTGGGTGTTGGGTCAGCCACGCGGCGATCGAACCCCAAGGATTTGGATCGCTCAAGTCAAGTTCCAAACTGACAAATCGGGGGTAGTGGATCGGGGAGCGAGGATCGGAGCCTGCGCTCTCTGCGGCTAATTCTGTCTGCAAGCGGGCTGCCAGACAGTCCCGCAAGCACAAGTCGTCGCAGGCGGCGATAAAAATTTGACGGCGTAAATTGAGGTCGATCGCCTGTTTCAAGCGTTGGTAGATCAGCTTGTTCGAGCTAGAAACTTTTTGGGAAGGAATAGACATCAGGGTGAGCCGATTTTAGATTTTAGATTTTAGATTTTAGGTTTTAGATTTTGGATTGTAGATTTTAGATTGTAGAGTTGAGAGTTGAAATCTCGATCGCTCATAACTCACAACTAAGCCCTGAAGGCAGTCAATCGCACCGGTGATGACTAAAGGATTGTAGATTTTCAATTGGCAATTTTATGTGGGTGACGAACCAGTGTGATTAAGTGCAACCCAAGTCCCTGAAGCTGACAGCCGAGAGCAAAGAACCAAATTTCTGCGGGTCTTATATCGTTTCCGGTTGGAGGGGCACGATCGAGTCAAGGTCAATAATTCCACATTCCGCCACTCCTCACTCCCCACTCCTCACTCCCCACTCCCCATCATTCCGGTGTAACCGGAATTGATATTATTTAGCTTTCCAGCTCGCTCGGCACGCTTCAGGACTATCGCAACTACCTGCTTTGTATTGAAACACAAAAACCATGTTTCCATTGGTTGGAAAACATGGTTTGTTGAATGATTATTTAAAATTGCGATTTGAAGCAGCTTTGAGTCTCAGCCCAGCTTTTAGACGGAAGCAGCCACGAACACCAAACCAGCGACCAACATGGCTGCTGCAATTCCCATGATGATATAGTTCCGTTGCTGATTTTTGTTGGGAGGTACGGCTTCATACACCTTCGGCTCTTTAGCAAAGTTGTTCAGGCGTCCATCGTCATCTTTGATGTAAGGCATCAGTCACAATCCTTAATATTTTTGATTTTTACAACTGTACCAAAAAAGCGCCCAGGAAAATTCGGCCATTTATTTGGAGGTGACAGTGCCTGTTTGGGGGGAAGAGGCGATCGCGTAATCTTTGATCGGCATTCTTCCTGCTAAGTACGCCAGCCGCCCCGCTTCTGCTGCCATTCCCATTGCTTTGGCCATTGCCGGGGAATTTTGGGCATTGGCGATCGCCGAATTAATCAACAGTGCATCGGCTCCCATTTCCATTGCTCGCGCCGCTTCGCTGGGCGTTCCGATTCCCGCATCGACTACCACAGGAATATTTACCGTGTCAATAATTATTTGAATGTTGGCCGCATTGTTGATCCCTTGTCCTGAACCGATGGGCGAACCTAAAGGCATGACTGTCGCACAACCGACTTCTTCGAGGCGTTTTGCCAGCAAGGGATCGGCATTGATGTAGGGCAAAACGGCAAAACCTTCTTTAACTAATTGTTCTGCTGCTTCCAAAGTGCCGATCGGATCTGGCAGCAAATATTTAGCATCAGGAATCACTTCTAACTTGACAAAATTATTGTCTTCTTGTCCTAAAAGTTTCGCCATTTCCCGGCCCAAACGAGCTACTCTAATTGCCTCATCAGCAGTTTGACAACCGGCAGTATTTGGCAGCATCCAAATTTTAGTCCAATCAAGAGCCTCTGCCAATCCTTCATGACCGGGAGCATTTGTTTGCACTCGCCGCACAGCTACAGTCACAATTTCGCACCTGCTAGCGTTGACACTTTGCTGCATTTCTGCAATGCTTCGATATTTTCCCGTCCCCGTCATCAAGCGAGAATGAAAAGTTTTGCCGGCAATAACCAGAGGTTTGTCTAAAGGTGGCGTTGCTGTGTCTACTGGATACCCAAAAATGCTGTACTCAAGTGCCTCTTCCCACTGTGTTCTGCCACCCATCATCTCTTCAAGCTGCCAACCTTCTTTTATGGTTAGATCGTCGCGGGTAACAGCATATAAAATTTGGCCTACAGTAATTAGTTTAGCATCTCGCGGCATATTATTTTTCAACCCGCACTCTACGATTTCTTTAAATTCGCTGAAATGGTCTTCCATTTTGCCAGTCTTCCCTTGTAATGATTTGAATTTGTTTGCTGTTGGCAACAAAAATTATTTGTTGAATATGGTTTTGGGTATCCCAAAACAGACCTTGTTTGATGCCAGCGTTGATTTTCCAGACATCGTAATTTTCTCGGTTGATGTGAAAAATAACGACTGATGCACCTTGAGTTTTTGCCCTGCTTATTCCTTCTTGAACTCGATACCTGATGTTCCTCGTAGATTCTGTTAACTCCTTAAATTCGCAAATCAGACCGTCTATCTCAGCGTCTGGGGTTCTCACACCCTCTGCTGCTTGCTCGCTCAACAGCGTAACTCTCTTTCCCATTTTAGCCAAAACTTCAGCGACAAAACTTTCCGAATTATTAAGATTGTGTTGTTGGTGAATTAGCACAAATCCGCCAGCTATCTCATCAAAATAATATCGCCTATATTCTGGTTCTGCATTTTCGTAGATGGCTCTGCTTGTCTCGATATATTCTGAATTCACCGTTACTATACTCTCAATGGACTCGGATCGGGTAGAGTTAAATCTATGAAAGCAACTGTCGAGCAAGTGGCTAAAATTGGAATATTTGCCAGCTTAAGCCGAACTGAATTAGAGCGATTGCAAGAACACACAGTAATTTGCAGTTACCGACAGGGAGAAGTTGTGATGTATGAGGGCGATCGCATCCCCGAAAAATTATACACTCTTTTGAGCGGTTCTCTGCGGGTTGCAAAAACAGCGGCGGCGGGCAAAGAAACAATTCTCCGCACTTTATTTCAGGGAGATATTTTTGCCGCACCTGCTTTGCTAGGCAACGGCATTGCCCCCGCAACGGTGACAGCAGAAACTGATGTGGAAGTTCTTACCACAGAACGGGAAGTTTTGCTAGCAGCAATTCGGGAAAATCCCGAGATTGCTTTGCGAATATTGGCGGTTTTTAATCAGCGGTTGCAGCAACTGCACGAGACAGTGCACGGTTTGGTGTCGGAAAGGGCGATCGTGCGGCTGGCCCGATTTATTCATTACTTTGCCGTCGAGCAAGGTACGAAGATGGCGAATAATAGTGTATGTTTAGAAAAACATTTTCCCTACTATCAAATTGCTCGCAGTATTGGAATTACTTACGAAGAATGCGTGAGGTTGTTTAAGAAACTCAAGCCGTTTGTATCCTACAGTCGAGGCGGTAAAATTATTGTATTGGACTGGAAAAAATTGGAGGATATCGCCTCGGGAGATGAAATAGATTAAATGTTAAAATCCCAATTCTTGTAAGGGCGGGTTTCACAAACAATATTTGACTGCAACTCACTATCTATATAAACCCGCCCCCACAACCTGTGAATAGGGGCGGGTTTATCAGATTATTGATTTTCGGCAACTATGGTGGGTAAAACCCGCTCCTACAGAATAATGATGGCATTAATGAGGCTCAGAAAGTGTCAAGACAAATGCCAAATTTTGTTCAGCTTTCAAAGCGTGGAGGGCGCGGGCGGGCAGAAAAACAAACACCCCCGGTTCCAAGACAATATCTTTGCCTTCTAGAGTCAAAATCCCCTTTCCTTCGATGACATTAACTGTGGCATTGCGCGGCGAAGAGTGTTCGGAAACCTCGCTACCAGCAGCCAGACAAAGTAAATTGTACTGACAATTATTGTCTTTGATTAAAACTTTGCTCGATACTCCGGCGGCGGGATATTCAATTGCGTCTCGGAGTTGGATAGCTGAAGATTGTAGCGGTAAAAGAGTAGTAGTCATAGTTTTTGACAATTAATTAATTTGGTCACAAGCCCCGAATTTATCAGTGGCTTCACTTTCTTCCCTCGAAAATCGAAAATCGAAAATCGAAAATCGATTGACTGGGTTAAGATTGTTTTTTGGCAGAGATAACGATGTAGCCTAGATCTTGTTGATAATGCTGGAAAACTCGACGCATTGCTAAGATACGATCGCGAATTTGCGATCGACTTAATATATTCCACACAATCCGCACAGTACCCACAACCCCTTCATCTTGCAGCATTCGCGGTAAGTTGAGGAGCCCCATCGCCCCGGTTTGATACTTTTCTACTTGCAAACCCGCGTTTTGGCAAACAGCAATCCAGCCCGACTCAGACAAAGGCGTTGAATTAGCCCGAGTCACTTCTGATAAAGCTTTGTGAATTTCAGATTCTCGGTTTCTAGCTAAAAGTTCGTGAGAGAGAAACTTGCCACCTGGTTTTAAACGATCGCAAATTCCCGATACAATTTTAGCTTTCCCCGACGGCGATTGCATTGTCAGGATAGCTTCAGCCAACACCCAATCAAACTGTTGGGAAATCCGATCCAAGTGAAAAATATCTCCTTCCACAATTTCCACTCGATCGCTCAAACCGGCTGCTGCAACATTAGCACGAGCGCGGGCCACACTCTCGGGATTTTTCTCAACTCCCACTACTTTTACACCAAAACGTTTAGCAAGGGCGATCGAACTATATCCAAAACTAGCAGCCAACTCCAAAACAGTCTCGCCCGGTTGAAAATCCGCCCATTCAAATAACTGTTCCGTAGCAAGTTTCCCCCCCGGCCTCAGCATTCTCTTACCCGCCGCGGCCAGAACTTCATGTCCGGGTGCAGTCTTAAAATTGAGAGCAGTATTGGTCATTAAATTGACCTCCTATTTAACCTTACTCTCAGTATGCCAAATTTTCCCAAATCTTTCTATGATCTAGCTCATATTCAAATTATTGTAGGCTGACGCACTGTACAATATCAGGAATTATACCATGTCCGCCCCTCAACAATTCGGACTGTTTTTGATTGCCAACAATGCTTTCAGTCGAAAGCCAAAAACCCGTACTCGTTTTAATTAGAAATTATTTCGGTTAATCATGCCAACGAATTCGCTGCGAATGCGCGGAACATTCCAAAGCGCCAAAGCCCCGCACCAAATACTAACCGCATTAGTAAAATAGTCGGTATTTCTGGCAGAAACTTGATGAAACCCGATACACACAAGCGCACTAATCCGGCTGAATTAGTGATGCCTTCCCAGAGATAGCAGGTCATAAATGGGACAATCACGTGGATTATCCCTACAAACATCCTATTAAGAAACAATTTTCTCATTCCGCTCTTTAAAACATTGCTGCAACACAGAAATAGGCAGCTCATTCAATTGACCCGCTCGCACAAATTCAGCATAAGTATCAGCCTCTATTGCCTGCAAATCCCCTTCGAGTTTGTCGATAGTCATCTGCCGCAGTTCAGGAGAGCGATCGTACATTTGATTGATTTCTGCTTGCAGCAAGTTTAATTTTTCTTCAAGCTGACTCACGAGATGATTGGAAAACTCAGGCTCGATTTTACGATCGCTCGATACTTCAGATAGATACTTGAGAACCCGATTGAGAGCAACACGTTGGGCGATCGCCTCCAGATACTGCTGGCGCAACTCTTGGTTGCTCAACAACCCCAATTTTTCCAGTAGCGGCTTGGTGGTTAAACCTTGTACTAGCAGCGTAAATAAAACTACGCCAAACACGATCGCAAAAATTTTTTCCCGATCGGGGAAAACATCCGGCACGCTCAAAGCTAAAGCAATCGACACAGAACCCCGCAATCCTCCCCACCAAATCACAGTTCTATCGGCTAAGGAAATTTCAGATTTTGCCAACCAATTGCTCAACCATCCTAAACCAAAAATAGCGATCGCTCGCGTCACAAACATCGCCACCACAGTTATGCCAATCAGTCCTAAATTCGCTTGCAAACCAGCAAAACTAATTCGATCCCCAATCAGCAGGAACATGATCGAATTAACAAAAAACGCCAAAAAATCCCAAAATTGTGTTACCGCCAGTCTGGTACTGGGCTGCATACCTATCTGAGAGCCGAAATTGCCAAATATCAAGCCCATCACCACCACACCAATCACCCCAGAACCGCCTAAATCCTCCACAATTATATAAGTGCCGTAGGCTGAAACTAAGGTTAACGATTGCTCCACCAAAGGTAAATCAAACCGTTGGGTGAGATAGGAGATCCCAAAACCGATCGCACTCCCGACAGCAATCCCAATCCCCACAAAAGCTAAGAAACGCGCCACCAGAGATGGAATGCCAACTTCATCCGTCCCTAAAGAGAATCCCACCAAAAAACTAAAGGCAACAACAGCAATGCCATCATTAAATAAACTCTCTCCCTCCACCAGCAAAGCTAGGCGTTTTTCAACTCCCAATTCCCGGAACAATGCAATGACTGAAACAGGATCTGTAGCAGATATACTAGCTCCTACCAACAGGGCGATCGCTAAAGAAACTCCAGCTATTTGGTTGAGAGCAAAAGCCACGCCAGCAACAGAAATAACCACACCCAAAACCGCATAAAGAGCGATCGGCACTAAATCCCGCTTGAGTTTAGACCATTCCAGATTCCAAGCAGCTTCAAACAAAAGAGGCGGCAAAAAAATCAACAGAATCAGTTCGGGCGAGAGCGACACCAATCGCACATCTATAAAAGCCAAACCCAACCCGACAATTACTAAAAGCAGCGTGTAGGGAATTTGGCGCAACCAGCCCCATATTTGCGGCAGCACCGCCACACTTAAGGAAACTAATAGCACTAAGAGAAATTGCTTCAGATTGCCCTCGATCGTCACTTCGTGAATTAGAGTTTCTGGGGTCATACAATTAGGGCTAAAATAGCTAAGGTTTCGGTTTCGATCGGGACTTATCCGGCGTTGAGCGCCGCACTTCTTCAACTTGACTGACTTGAAAAATTAGGGTAAATTGTTGACCCATTTCTTTTTCGACAAATTCTTCTAAAAGCTGCACCTGTTTGGGTGTCAAAGCTTCGCTGCTGCGAACACTCAGACGAACCTCCGGCGGCTTTGTCAACCAGTTAGTATCAGTTTTAATCAGTTCCACCCGTTGAAAAGTGATAGTTCGGTTAAGCAACGCCCGCTTCAGACTGGCTTCGAGTTGCCCTTGCTCGATCAATTCCGCAAAACTCACGCCCAGAGGAATAACAAGTATAGCCGTCAATGCTAGCGCCCACAAGAGGGCTTTACCGGCGCGATGCAGGGGGGTGTAGCCGGCCATTAAAGAGGTTAGCATACAGGAGAGAGTAATCCCCAGCAAATTAGTAAGATACAGGAGGCTTGCTCCCAAACTGAGCGACCAATTAGCTTGAGATAAGCCTAAACCTATAACACAAATTGGCGGCATGAGAGCCACGGCGATCGCAGTTCCCGCCAGAGTAGCAGAAACTTTGGGCTGAACTTTCGCATAGCCGCTGATTCCCCCAGCGGCGATCGCAATTCCTAAGTCTAGTAATGTAGGTTTAGAACGAGCTAGAACTTCGCTCCCAAAGTCGGGAAGTTGTACCAAAGCGCCCAAAATACAAGCTAGAAAAATTGCTAGCACCGTCCCGACTGCTAATGAAATTAAACCTTTGCGGAAGAGGAGAACGTTACCTTCTACCGCTCCAAATGCTAACCCTCGGATTGGCAACATCAGAGGCGCAATGATCATTGCACCGATAATTACGGCTGCACTGTTGGCAAGCAGTCCAAAGGTAGCGATTATACAGGAGCCGAGAATTAAGACAAGATAGTCAATATCTAGGGTTGATTCTTCCAACAAGTCAGCTCGTATTTTCTTTAAATGCTGTGGCTCAATCCTGCTCCTGGTGAAATATTTAAGACGGTCTCGAATATGGTTGAGCACAATAATCTCCTTAAATCGGGGGATTGTATCCGTCGGCAGGTGCGGGCCGTCGATTTTAGATTTTAGATTTTAGATTTTAGATTTTAGATTCTAGATTTTAGATTCTAGATTTTAGATTTTAGATTTTAGATTTTAGATTTACTCCACTGAGGAATCTGGGAGGTTGAATAAGAGTCTAAAATTTGGGCTACTCACGACAAGAGTCGGGGGCTTGTATCCGTATGCAGGGGCGAGCAAAAGAATCAAAATCCCAGCCAGCAAGTTTTCGAGGATGTCGAGGAACCCAAAAGGAATTGCCAGGAATTGCCGCGCCACTAATACCCAGCAGTTGCATCAAATTCGCTGCCTTGAATGACGAGGTGGCGATGAATGACGCGATCGGCAATAATTGATTTATAATCAAGATATCTACTCCACCCCAATAATACCGAATCATGCTCGCAGAAGCAAACGCGACACTTTGGCCTAGTCTAATTACTGTTTCAGCATTAATTCTCTACTTTGTTGTTACCATCAACGTCGGTAGAGCTAGATTCAAACACAAAGTTTCTCCCCCGCAGATGACAGGAAACCCAGACTTTGAACGAGTGGTGCGAGTTCAGCAAAATACCTTAGAGCAAATGATTCTATTTTTGCCCTCGCTGTGGCTGTTCTCGCAATTTATCAGCCCAAGTTGGGGCGCTGGTATCGGCGCAGTTTGGATAGTTGGACGCATTTTGTTTGCTTGGGGTTACTATCAAGCTGCCGAAAAAAGAGCGGCAGGATTTGGCATTAGTACCTTAGCTACTTTAGCTTTGCTTGGGGGTTCATTAACAGGCATAATTATGTCGCTGCTGAAGGTTTGAGCCTAGCTTCTGATCGACATAATTGTTTTTCTACTCGTTTCCAGGCTCTGCCTGGGAACCAGTTAAATGTAATAATCACTGTTAGGAGTAAATATGTCAGAAACCAACAAACCCGTATTTGAAATTACCCCGAAACTTTTTCAGCAGCTTGTCGAGTGGCAAGAAAAACTTGAACGAGAAGATGAATTAGCAAGCGAGTCAGAAGACGAGAAACTAACTGAGGTAAAAACTCCTCCCGACAGTGATGAACAGCATCCTCAAACAGATAATTTTTAGCTGGTGGCTAGCCGTATCTTTTGGATTTCCGGCTGCTGTCTCGGCTCAATCGCTGACACCCAGCCAAATTCAGCAAGTCAATAGCGGTTTGTTTCGTTCTAACTCTCAAGATTTCTTTCAGCAAGGCTATCGCCAACTGGAAATAGAAATCGCAATTTTGTTGCAAAGAAATGTCGCTTCCGAAGACCGGATTCTGGAGATTGATGAAAAATTGCTCTCTCAGCTTTGCAGGCAAGAATTTAAAATCTCCTCGCGCACTGTTGACACACTAAATGCTGCTAAGATTGCTAATTTTAAGGCAAAATTAACAGATATTTGCCATCCCAATTAAAATAAAAGTGAGGTAAAAATCAAAGTTTTAGTGTTGATGGAGACAGAAGAAATGACAAAATTGAAACTAGCCATGCTGGAAGCGGAGACTGCCTCTCAATTGGCGGCGATAATTATTGATTACACTCATGAGGAAATGATGCTAGTTTTTCAGGCGCTAGAAGGGGAACAACAGGATAGGATTAAGGCTGTTTGGAAGAGTGTTAGTTAAAGTAGATTGGCGGAAATCAGAGGTTTTAATTTTTAACCGCAGATGTAAGCCGATAGACGCGGATGAACGCAGATTGAATTTTGTTAGTGTTCGCTGTGTATAAAAATCTTACTTTGTACACAGCGAACAATGACATATCTAAACTAGCGATTCGAGGCATAATTGGCGGAAATGATCGCCCCGTTGCTCGAAGTTTTGGTATTGATCGAAGCTAGCACAGGCTGGGGAAAGCAGCACTACTTTAGCATGATTTTGTTGGGCTAATTCTGCCGATCGCGGGATTGCTCGTTCCATTGTTTCGACAATTTCCCAAGTGTTGTAATTTGCTTGTTCGAGCCGCGAGGCAAAAAGACTCGCCGCATCGCCAATTAGCAGCACCGCAGCAGCTTTCGCCTTGATTGTATCAATCCAGGCGCGATCGTCCCCTTCTTTGGCGTCACCGCCGGCAATTAAAATCGCCGGTGCGCTGACAGAAGCCAACCCGACTTGGGCGGCGTCGTAATTAGTAGCTTTGCTGTCGTTGATGAAATCTATGCCTTCCCAAGTGCAGATGTGTTCGAGGCGGTGCGAAACTCCGGGGAATTTAGCGATCGCCCGGGCGATCGCACTTTTATCTATCCCTGCCAAATTAGCCGCCGCTACCGCCATTAACAAATTCTGCAAATTGTGTTCTCCCACCATCCGCAAAGAATCAGCAGGCAGAATTTTCTCGCTTTGAGCTATTACCCAACCGTTTTCGATGTACGCTCCAAAAGTGCGATCGCCCAACAGTTCTTTTTCACCTTTGACACTCGTCCAACACGCATCCGGCCAAACCTCAACTCCTTGCTGCCGCAAATAAGGATCGTCGCCGTTGATTACTTGCAATTCAGACTTTTTCAGCAAATGCGCTTTAATGTTGTAGTAATTTTCCAAAGTTTTGTGACGGCTGAGATGATCCGGCGTCAAAGTCGTCAAAACTCCGATTCGCGGCGCTACAAACGGCGAGGATTCTATCTGATAGCTGCTGATTTCTGCGATTACCCAATCCGGCTGTTTTTCGGCTAAAGCTAATTCACACGCAGCATAGCCAATATTGCCGCAAGCGGGAGCGTAAAGCCCGGCCTCTGCAAAAATAGCAGCAATTAAAGCAGTAGTAGTAGTTTTGCCGTTAGTGCCGGTAATTCCCACCCAAGGAGATTTGAGGTAACGCCACGCTAGAGCCATTTCTCCGATTGTTTCAATGCCTAACTCTCTGGCGCGCACTAAGGCTGGACTGTCCCAGGGAACGCCCGGACTTACTACTATTAATTCTATAGATTCGACTGGTTCAAAAGATTTACCTAACTCTACATGAATTCCTTCGTTAGCGAATTCCTGTTGCTGTTCGAGCAAATTGGGGGAAGATGAGCGATCGCTCAGCGTTACTTCCCATCCTTCGCGTTTTAGCAGTCTGGCGGCGGCAATTCCTGATTTTCCTAGTCCAATGATATGAGCTATCGGCATAAGCTGTGTGTGTGATGGAGCGAACTTCCCTGGTTTTATAAGTTTATATCTTAACCTTGAATTGGTTGTTGACTATTGGCCATTTTGCTTATTTTTTAAGAGAGCGATCGAACTCTGCTGAGACTCGCGCGGTTCCGCAAAAATTATAATAGATTTACTCGTTTTATTGCTAAGCTTTAATGTTATTTTGATCGAGAGTTTTAAGAAGTAAGTTTCTCAAGTTGGTTTGCCTACAGGCCCGCCCGTTGCCTCCCAAGGCCCGCCAGGGGTTGAAAACCCCTGTCTAACAGCTAAAGTCAGTTAAAACTGAGATATGACACCATTGTCAGCAACAGGCAAGATGCCTGTTCCACAATGAAATTCATCTCTTGTGGAACAGGCATCTTGGCTGTTCTTGACGGTGCAAGATGTGAGTTTTAACTGACTGAAAAGTCTAGTATGTGTGGGTTTCAGTCCTCTTAAGAGGACTTTCGCTTTGAGACGGGGGTTTCAACCCCCGGCGGACTGAAGCAGAGGTTTTCAATCCCAGGCGGACTCAAATCTTGTCAATTCTAACTTTTCACGATCGCCCCAAAGTCAGCCAACACCCGGGCGTGATTCCGCAGCAAACCCAGTAAATTCAACCGATTCTGCTTAATTTCGGGGTCGGGGTCCATCACCAACACGCTTTCTGGCCCGTCGAAAAAGTTGCTGACAGTCGGAGCAATTTCAGTCAAACTATCTACTAACTGCTGGTAATTCCGAGTTTGTTTGGATAGCAGCGTTTGCGGCACTAACTGCACCACTGCATCGTAAAAAGCTTGTTCAGACGACTTTTGAAATAAATCTGGTTTCACAGCCGTTTTCGGTTCCAATTCTACTTTATCCAAATCACCTTGAGCCGCCAAACGAGTTGAACGGTTGACTGTTTCGTAAATTAGATCCAAAGTCTGGTTATTGCGGATTTGTTGTAAGAAAAGCGCTCTTTCCCGTGCGTCCAACAAATCTCTCAATGCTCGTTCAGTATATTCTGGGTCGTTTTCTCCCAAAACGGCATTTACCAAATCGTAATCTACATTTTTTTCTTCTTGCAACAAAGTCCGAATTCTTTGCAAGAAAAACTCGTATAACTGATCCAGCAACTCCGCCGGTGTTTCCGGGCGCGCTGCGGTAAATTCGGCAACAACTTCTGCGAGCAACTGGTGCAAATTAATGGGCAACTGAGCAGCCCAAATAATGTTAGTTATTGCATTAGCGGCGCGGCGCAAAGCGAAGGGGTCGGATGAACCAGTCGGCAACATTCCCAAGCCGAAGATGCTGACTAAAGTATCTAATTTGTCGGCTATTCCGACAACTTGACCAGTCTGAGTTTGCGGCAAATTGTCGCCCGCACCTTTGGGCAAATAATGTTCAAAAATCGCTGTAGCTACTTCTTCCGATTCGCCACTTGCTAAGGCGTATTTCTGCCCCATGATTCCTTGCATTTCTGGAAGTTCGTAAACCATTTGGGTTACGAGGTCGGCTTTACAAAGTAAGGCTGCTCTTGCTATGTAAGCTTGTTCTTCGTCTGTGATTTGCAGTTGAGTGGCGATGAGGCTGGCAATTTTGCACAGACGATCGACTTTTGCGCGCACTGTCCCCAAATCTTCCTGGAAAGTAACTGTTGCCAACTTGGGCAAATAATCCTCTAGAGGCTTTACCAAGTCTGCTTTGTAGAAAAACTGACCGTCTGCCAATCTCGCCCGCACTACTCGCTCGTTACCGGCGGCAATAATCGCGGCTTTAACGGGATCGCCGTTGGAAATTGTAATGAAATAGGGCAGAAGTTCGGGATAATCCGGGCTTTTGAGAATTGGAAAATACCGCTGGTTTGTGACAATAATTGTAGTAATTACTTCCGGCGGCAATATCAAAAATTCGTCGTCAAATTTCCCGACAACTGCGTTCGGCCATTCTACTAAGTCGGTGACTTCTTCTAACAAATCTTCGGTAATGTCGGCGTAACCGCCTTGTTTTGTTGCTGCGGCTTCTACTTGTGCTTTAATTTGATTTTTCCGCTGGGTTCGATCGACCTCCACGCAAGCAGCCCGCAGACACTCGACATAATCCTCGGCTTGCGGAATCGAGACCCCCCCCGTCCCCCCGTTGCCAAGGGGGGGTGTAGGAAGCGATGTCCCCCCCTCGGCAAGGGGGGGTGTAGGGGGGGTGTATAACACCCGGTGTCCTTGGGAAATGCGATCGCTCTTGACCGTATCCGAACCGCTGACCAATGTAATTGGCAGTACAGTATCATCTAACAGGGCCACCATCCATCGAATCGGGCGCGGAAACTTCAAATCTCCGTCGGCCCACCGCATAAATCTTTTGCCTTCTAACTTATTAATCCACTGCGGCACAAGTTCTGTCAAAATATCCGCTGTCATCCGTCCCGGAATCTTTTTGAGCACAAACACAAAATCGCCTTTATCAGTAGCGCGAACTTCCAAAGCCTCAATTTCTACGCCCTGCTTTTTCGCAAAACCTTCGGCTGCTTTCGTCGGTTTGCCATCTTTAAAAGCCGAACTCGCGGGTGGGCCTTTTACCTCTTCTTCTCTATCTAATTGCTGAACAGGCAGTCCTTTCACGAGAACGGCCAAACGCCTCGGAGTAGCGTATACATTAATAGAGTCATTTGTCAAGGAATCTTCTGCCAGCGTTGCAGGTACAAGTCGCTGCCACTGCTGGGCGCTGCCTGCGACAAAAGATGCGGGCAATTCTTCTGTACCGAGTTCTAATAAAAAGTTAGGCATATCGCACCGTAATGGAATTTTGTTTAGGGTAATTTAAGGTAATTTATCCGATCGCGCGGTCGTATATCTGAAAAATACTCAAAAATTCAGGATACCACGTAAAATCGGGGGTGAAAGACAATATTCTCGACAGCCCGTCAGGAACCTTAGCCTAAAGGCATAAGGCTTGAAAGAGAAATCTAGAAAGCCATCCTGACGGGCCTAAGTCCTTCGCGGACTACGTTTTTTGAGTCACGACACCGGGCGGATGCGTAGCTAGTCCCCTGCTCTGTCGCTGAGAGTTAAACAATCTGGTATGTCACGCTCGATAGTGCTTTCAGCCTAACAAGCTCACTAAACAAAGGCGCGTGCTAACTTTACTCCGAAAGGAGAACGGGACAACCATATCCCGACGGAGGGGCAACCATACCCCTCCACCCCGGAAGGGGATTCAAATTAATGTAAAGCCGTCCTAAAAGGACGGGGTTTCAAACCCAATTTTCCGATGACCTTGGCGGAAAGACTAGGACAAGATTGGAAGTCTCGACTCGAACAAGATTGCCCGGACGAAAATTCTAGCACCCGCGAGAGTGTTGTCCGCTGGCTGTTGGGAGACAAGCCCGAAAGATTTGACACTCTTAGCCCAACTCAATTGTCTGTCGCCTCTGGGGCGATCGACTTTTTATATCGAATTTTGCTTTCTCGGTATCTGGGAGTACCGCCTGAAAAAGCTTACCGCAACTTGATCGGGCGGCTCGGCGGTTTAGTTGTGCTCCGGCAAAAAATCCAAGCGTGGGTGTCCCTGAGTCGCGACAGACAGCGGAGTGCGGTGGAGGTACTGCAAGAAGTGATCCAGGAAATGCTCAATTCCGATCGCTACCTGCAGCAGCAAGTCGCCTGGATTGCCGAATGCACCTCAGACAGACGCCTGCGAAATGCTTTGCTGCTAGCGAGCACAGAAGAATACTGCTTGCGGCCGATCCGCAACCAGCCGCTGCTGGTGTACCGTTTTGTCAACTACTTGCGGCGTGCCCAGCGGGGCGGGTTGACGCAAGTGCCTGCGGGAGACTGGGTGCGGCTGGTGTCGGAACAGGTTCTACCCGACGATACAGACGAACCGCTCAGCCTGCTAGACGAACAGGCATTGTCCGAGTATCGAGAAAATCAAGCTTGGGAAGAGCAGCAAACTCAGCGGCAGATTGTCCAACAAGAATTTGAGAATTACTTGGCCGCTGAAGTCGATCCGCTGGCTTCCCGGTGGCTGCAGCTTTACCTGCAAGGCCGTTCCCAAGAGGCAATTGCCGAGGAGTTGAAGGTTCCGATCAAGCAAATTTACCGCTTGCGAGAAAAAGTTAGTTACCACGCGATTCGGGTTTTTGCGGTCAAACAAGCACCGGAATTAGTCGCCAACTGGCTGGAAACTTCGCTCCAAGAACACAGTTTGGGCTTGACTCCCGCTCAGTGGCAGCAATATTTACAAGACCTCACACCGGTGCAGCGGCAGTTGGTAGAATCGCTGAAAGCAGGGAAAAGTGTAGAGACGATCGCATCTGAATTAAAGTTGAAAACCAATCAAGTCATCGGCGAGTGGAGCAAACTCTATTTAGCAGCTCAATCCCTCCGCAACGAGTAGATTGGTAATGGGTGGCGGGCAATTGCTAATTGTTAATTGGCGGTAGCATTTTTCAGAATCCGCGCTACAAATCAATTCCCGAACAGCCACAGATTACTGCAAGTTTCCCTGTGGAAAACCGCGCGATGCCCCTTGTATCAAATCAGGTTAGATTGATCGGGATGTTGTAGCGCTGCCGTGACGATCGCGCTCCGAGACGATCGCAGTCAACTATCTGAGGTAAGATACTAGCAGCACGATCGACTTTTCAGGATTTTTTAACCAATCCCAAATTCAGCGCTTGCCCGTAAATCATCCGTTGTGGTGCATCTCTAATACTTGTGCATTAAAGACATAATTCTATTGTTGCCAGCCACGGGCATCAATCTCGGGCGATCGGTGATAGTGGGTCTAGACTGCGCTAGTCATCATCTCGTTCTCAATCTTTTGGTAGAATTTGAGGCTGCAATACATAAGGGAGAAAATTCTGGGACTAAGGATTTTTCTTTAATAAAAGCTTCCGGTTGTTAGGCCAATTCCTCCGTCAGGGAAGTTGCAGCGTTTAATTTTATCGCATCAGGTTGGTGCGTCGCGCTCGATCGCGCTTCCAACTACAAAGCAGCTAATGGTACATACATCTTCAACAGACTCCGCAGCTACAATGGACTCCGATCGAATATTTCACCTAATCGATACAGTTGTCCCCTTTGAAGCTTGCCTTTACTATCAAGTTTTGCCTTTATCTCTAGAAGGTAATCTGTTTAAATTGGGCGTAGTCGATGCCCAAGATGACTCCGCCTTGGACTACGTGCAGCGGATTTTAGCTTACATGAATTGCTCAGTCACAACAGAGCCAATTGCCTCGGAAACTCAGCGCTCGATGCTCTCAGCTTACTTGCTGCACGGGAGCCAGCTCAAAGTACCCAGCCAGACAGAAACCGCCGCAGCCCCAACACCCAAAAATCCCGCATCAGCAACTCCAGGCCCCAATGCAGAAACGCTGCTGTCTGTGCCAGAACCCTCGATGCCCGAGCCTGAGCGGTTTAAACCTGCTGGCGCTGAGGTTCCCCCGACACCGACACAGCTATCGGTTTTGAATGTCGAGGCCTTGCACTTGTCAAGCCAAGTGGAAGTTTTGGCAACTTTGCCCGCGCCCCAACTCCTACAAGAATTGCTCGGTAGAGTGCTGCGAGAGGGTATCGGCCGCCTGTTTTTTGAGCGGCACCAGTCCCAAGGCCGGATTCTTTGGAGTCAAGATGGCGTTTTGAAATCGATGCTCGAAGGTATCGATATCGTCCTTTTCCAAGAGGTCATCGACGAGTTGAAGCGACTGACAGATATGCCTGTTTGCCCGGTGGAACAGCCCAAACAAGTCGAAGTTGAGCGCATATATCAAAACACTCATTTACTGTTGCGCTTGCGGGTAATGACCGTGGGTGGCAAGGAAGAAGCCACCCTGCAAGTTTTGCGGGGGGCAGCTTTGAGGTTTTACCAGCAGCAGCAGTTGTCTACTTTGAGTCGGGACGCACTGCGGCTGGCCGAAGAATTGCAGCGGAAAGTGAATCAAATTCGCGATCGAACTCGGCTTTCTCCTGTGCATTTAGACGGGTTGCCCGCTTTGGAACAGGTGATTAGAAATGTTGACGACCAAATTGAAGCTTTGCTGCACGAACAGAATCCCGAGCAGCCCTAATCAGCCATAGATCGCTGTTTTGAATTTTTTTTAACTCACATCCAGTCCGGTCAAATAATAATAATTATGTTTGTAGTGAGGACTAAAGTCCAAGCGAGTTTTATGATAGCTCAAGTCTTCACTACAAACCAATTTGATGGCAGTTCTGCGAGGTGACAGAATATTATACCAGTTCCCAAAAAGAATGCAATTGTAGGCCCGTGTTCTAAACCCTGGTAGTCATCAGTTATTCCCAATCTAAAATCTAAAATCTAAAATCTAAAATGGTATTAGCCGTGCTCGAAAACATCCTTGTACTGCAATAAATCCAGACTCACAAAAACGGGCAAACACTGAAAACATTGCTGTGCAATTTCCCAGCGTTCTTCTCGTTGCAACATAGCAGTCAACTTTTGTTTAGCGCTCAGCAAATAGCGGACATCGTTAGCAGCGTAGCTGAGTTGCTCGTCTGAAAGATGCTCAGAATTTCCCCAGTCAGAACTTTGAGAAGTTTTGTTGAGTTCTACTTTTTCCAACTCTTGGATTAAATCTTTAAGTCCGTGTTTGTGGGTGTAAGTTCTCGCAAGTTTGCTCGCTATTTTTGTGCAGAAAACAGGTGCAATGTCAATACTTAAATTGTAACGCATTGTTGCCAGATCGAAGCGCGCAAAGTGAAATACCTTCTCAATATTTTCAGATTCCATTAGCTTTTTTAAATTCGGGGCCGCAGTCTGGCCTTTAGCAATCCGCACCGCCGCAACTATACCTTGCGGATCGCACAACTGAACCAAACACAAGCGATCGCGCCACGGTAGCAAACCCATTGTTTCTGTATCAACCGCGATCGCCGGCGCAGTCAAATAATAAGATAAGAGAGAATCGGGTATATCACCATCGCACACTTGAAAATCTGCAAATTCCATTATGGGTAACTGTTGACTGTTGACTGTTGACTGTTGACTGTTGACTGCCTTCTTCCCTCTTCCTTCTTCCTTCTTCCTTCAAATTACCAACTGCGAACAAAAAGCTGAGTAAAATAATACTCGCCTTTGGCATTTTTTGCAACCCCAATACCGGTCAAATTAAACTGACCTTCCATATTTTTGCGGTGGCCGTCACTTTTAATCCAACCCTCAACAGCATTGCGTACCGGCTCGTTGTAGCCAAAATTGTAAGCAAGATTTTCAGCTACACTTTTATAAGGAATCGTAATTGCTTCCGCCCGCCCTTCAAATCCATCATGGCTGAAACTGACTTTACCGTTAGCCATATTTTCGCTGTGAATTCTTGCTATCTGACTGAGTCGCGGATCGATACTCAGCGGTGGCAACTTTTTAGATGCTCGGTATTCATTTATCTGTTGGTTAACCGCTTTTTCTAACTCAGTAATAGCACTCGAAGCAACCTTAGTATTCATGGAAGTTTCCGGCCGCGATCGCGAAATAATGAACGTGCCACACTTCGGCAGCATGATTGTCAACAATCCCACGCACGTCAAAATTAAACCTTTGGACATGAAATCAAACGAAAAATAAAGTTAATTGTTACCATTAGTGTCAACTTAATGCCAAAAGTAATATGAGTATACCGTCTGACGATGAGCCTCTCGATCCCCCTAAATCTCCCTTAATAAGGGGGACGAAAGAGCGCTTGCAGTCCCCCCCTTATTAAGGGGGGCTAGGGGGGATCTAGACTTCGATACAAACAAGAGATACAAAGGATTTTAGTCTTAAGTTGACACCAATTAATTGTTACTAATTCCTACAGAGCGATCTCCCCAAATTCCGCTAACCTAGATATTCAGAACCTTCGCCACAGTGTTCACGTCTTTGTCGCCGCGTCCCGAACAGTTCAGCACAATGCGGGGATTGCCTGTTAGCTGCGGGCAGAGAGTCTCTAAATAGGCGATCGCATGAGAAGTTTCCAAAGCTGGAATAATCCCCTCCAACTGCGAAAGCCGCTGAAATGCTTCCAGCGCTTCTGCATCAGTTACGCTATAATATTCAGCTCGACCCGCATCCTTCAAATAACTGTGTTCCGGCCCCACGCCCGGATAATCCAAACCCGCACTAATCGAATGCGGCTCAATCACTTGACCTTCATTATCTTGCAGCAAATAACTCATCGCCCCGTGCAGGACTCCCACACTTCCCTTAGTCAAAGTAGCAGCGTGTTTATCAGTTTCCACACCTTCGCCCGCCGCTTCAATACCAATCAATCTGACAGTTTCTTCCCCGACAAACTCGTGGAAAAGACCCATTGCATTAGAACCGCCGCCGACGCAAGCTAATAAAATATCCGGCAAACCGCCCCACTTTTCTTGACACTGAGCGCGGGTTTCTTGACCGATTATCGCATGGAAATCGCGCACCATCATCGGGTAAGGATGCGGGCCCGCGACGGAACCGAGAATGTAATGAGTTGTCTCCACATTTGTCACCCAGTCGCGAATCGCTTCCGAAGTCGCATCTTTCAGCGTTCCCGTACCCGCGGCCACCGGCCGCACTTCGGCACCCATCAAGCGCATTCTAAACACATTTAAAGCCTGTCTTTCCATGTCGTGAACGCCCATGTAGACAACGCATTCTATACCAAAACGAGCGCAAACTGTAGCAGTAGCAACGCCGTGTTGACCGGCACCAGTTTCAGCAATTACCCGCTTTTTGCCCATGCGTTTTGCAAGCAATGCTTGAGCTAAAGCGTTGTTGATTTTGTGAGCTCCCGTGTGGTTTAAATCTTCGCGTTTGAGGTAAATTTGCGGGCCAGTTCCGTCTGCTTTAGCGTAGTGCTCGGTGAGGCGTTCCGCGAAATACAAAGGGCTGGGGCGGCCGACATAATCTTTGAGCAATTGTTGGAGTTGCTGTTGAAATTCCGGTTCGCTGCTGTATTTGTGGAAAGCGGCTTCTAGTTCAAATAAAGCCGGCATCAGGGTTTCGGGGACGTATTTGCCGCCGAATTGGCCAAATCTGCCGAGGGAGTCGGGGCGTTGGGCGCTGGTTTCGGAAGTGAGATGCAGGGGGGTGACAGTCACAAACTTGTGGGGATAATGGGACAGATTTCATTATATCGAGTCGATGGGGCTGTGGGCGATCGGGTGTGCAAATCGCTGAAAGGTCGATTCGGTCGTTTTCGATGGTCTCCAAAATTGAGTATTTGAATAAAATTTATGCTTTATACGTGTTTATACGGAATGGGTATATTCAGGAGTGAATATATTCAGTAGTGAAGTTAAGTCCATGTTTATCTCAAACATGAAATACAACATACAACTAAGTAAGGAAAAATCATGAACTCTATTTCTATTCTGCTTCAAGAAGGCTCACAAGGCACCGAAGTCACCCAGCTACAAGAAGGTTTGAAAAAATTAAATTTTTATCCAGGTATCATTGATGGTATTTTTGGATCAAAAACTAAGCAAGCTGTCATCAATTTCCAAAAGTCCCAACAACTGGTTCCCGACGGCATTGTCGGCGATAAAACTTGGGCTAAACTCAATGCAGCGAACAATCCACGTTTTAATTATCAGGTGGTTAACGTACAAGAATTCATCTCTTCGGAAGGCATTACAGCGACTAATCCAAAAGCCGTAGCGGCACAATTGTTTAGGGGGTTGGAAGATGAAGAAGGAAGAATTTATGAAGAGATTTCAATTACATATTCCCGAGAAGGAACATCTGTAATTTTATACACCCGAATAGGTCTAGCTGACGATTCAGCCCGTGCACTACGACACCGCGTTGAATTAAAACGCAACCAAAATAAATGGGGAATTATTTGGGTCGGACGGCAATTTCAGTGTCAACCAGGTCGAGGACATCAAGAGTGGTCGGGCATTATTTGCTCCTAATCGGGTTTTATTCCCTCGATATAGAGAAACGCTTCAATCAGTGCCAACGTTTCTATAAAGGTATCGGGTTGATCCCCACTTACTGGTGAAATTAATTGATTAGAACCCCGACAACTTCTGCGAAGTCGGGGTTCTTTGCTTGCGCCCGATCGCACTTAACCAACTAAAATTAAATTCCCCACCCATCTCAAACCCGCGCTTCAACAGAATTATCCATCTCCCTCTTCTCTTCCTGGACGCCCTCAGCGGTTCACTCCTCCAGAAACAACAGTAAACGATATAATTCAATTGAAACCGGGGAATGTGCGATCGCCCTGATAGCCCGCCAGGGAATGAATTCCCTGTCGAGAGAGCTAAAGTCAGTTTTAACTGACTGCTAATATCAAGTACAATCTATGTACAACCAACCGCAAATCTCAGAGATTATATTCCCTGAAAACTCACCTAAATCAACCATTCTCAAACACATTCTACAGTCCTCTGAAGAGGACTTTAGCTATGAGGCAGGGAATTCATTCCCTGCCGGACTGCCCGGCCCATGCGCTACCAGGCATAACTCCCAAATACCAAACTACTATGAGTACATCAAAACCCAAAAACTCCAATACAAATAACCAATCAGGAAAACGAATTGTTTACTCCGAATTTGGCAATATTGACAACTCTGCGGCCCTCCAACGAGGAATACAAGAAATTCCACCAAATCAACAAAATCTCAAAATCGAAGCATCCCGAAAAGGACGCGGCGGCAAAACAGTTACAGTCATCAGCGGATTCCAGGAAAAACCCGAAACATTAGCAGCTTTGACAAAGCAGCTAAAAGCGCAATGCGGTACTGGCGGAACAGTCAAAGAAAATGAAATCGAAATTCAAGGCGAACACAAGCAAAAACTGCTAGAAATTATCACAAAGTTAGGCTACAAAGCTAAAATTAGTGGAGGGTAAATTAGTCAAGACTCATCAGTGAATAGGCGGGGCGGGTTTATGATATACTTAGTTTAAAACATAGATGGTTGGTAAAACCCGCCCCTACATCGCGCAAATTATACGATCGCGAATCAACCAGAAATGATATTACCAATTACCGCCAATTTTTAATGTACACTCGACCTTTAGCTCGTTTAATCGAACAATTGCAGCGCTTGCCAGGAGTCGGTCCAAAAACAGCCCAGCGGCTCGCTTTACATATTTTGAAGCGACCGGAAGAAGAAGTGCAAGCCCTAGCTAAATCTTTGATTGATGCCAAACAGCAAGTAGGTTTCTGTCAAGTATGCTTTCACTTATCTGCTGACCCTGTTTGCGAAATTTGCCGCAATACAAACCGCGACAGTCATACCCTTTGTGTAGTATCAGAATCCCGCGATGTAATCGCTTTAGAAAAAACGCGGGAATATATGGGTAAATATCATGTTGTTGGCGGCGTTATCTCGCCGATGGATGGAATTGGCCCGGAACAATTGAACATTCAACCATTAGTCCGGCGCGTCAGTCAGCAAAAGATTAAGGAAGTAATTATTGCTATTAGTCCCAGCGTGGAAGGCGAAACTACTACTCTTTATATCGGTCACTTATTAAAACCTTTTACCCTAGTGACGCGCATAGCTTTTGGTTTGCCGATGGGGGGAGATTTGGAATATGCCGATGAGGTTACATTGGCTCGCGCTTTGGAAGGAAGGAGAGAGTTGGATTAGTTAAAAACGGGTGATTAGTGATTGAAAAGTAAGAGAAACGAACCGCTTCGAGGTGCGTTAGGGAAGTGGCACGTTAGCGCTACTGTCACGAAGGAAGAGAAGATAGCAAGAAGAGTTCAGAATTGATGCCACAAGTCCTATATCCCAAGCTTCTGTGATTGCTTCGCTAAGGCTCGTAATGAGAAATTTGTAAGATATGAAACCCGCGTCGGCGGGTTTTGTCTGTGTAGCGACAGGTTTCCATCTGTCGGGTATTTGCTATTTGGTGTTGGGTTTCGTTGTTCCCTGTCGTCACTGCCGCGAAAGGGTAAACTGGACAAAGTTACCGAGAGTAGTAAAAAATCATGACCCAATTCGATCGACCTTTCACCTACCCCACAACCCGCAAAATCGACCAAACAGACGACTACCACGGCGTCAAAGTATCCGACCCCTACAGGTGGCTGGAAAATCCCGACTCTGAGGAAACCCAAGCTTGGGTGGAAGCCCAAAACGCAGTCACTTTTGCCTACCTCAACGAAATTCCGGCGCGGGAAAAAATCAAACAGCGCCTAACTCAACTTTGGGATTACGAGAAATACGGCATACCTTTCAAAGAAGGCGATCGCTATTTCTACTACAAGAATGACGGCCTGCAAAATCAATCCGTACTCTACACTTTAACATCCCTCGACGGCGAACCCAAAGTATTAATTGACCCCAACACTCTCTCAGAAGACGGAACTGTTGCTTTGGGTGGGATAGCTATCAGCGAAGACGGCAAGTACATGGCCTACGGTTTGTCAACTTCCGGTTCCGACTGGCAGGAATGGAAAGTCCGCGAGGTGGCAACCGGCGAAGATTTATCAGACCATTTAAAGTGGATTAAATTCTCAGGAGCATCCTGGACTCACGACGGCAAAGGCTTTTTTTATAGTCGCTACGACGAACCCAACGAAAAAAGCAAGCACGAAGACGTTAACTATTACCAAAAACTGTTTTACCACCAAATCGGCACGCCCCAATCTGAAGATGTATTAATCTACGAGCGACCCGACCAAAAAGAGTGGGGATTTAGCGGCGGCGTCACCGAAGATGGTCAATACTTGATTATCTCAGTTTGGCAAGGAACTGAAACCAAAAACTTGATTTTCTACAAGGATTTAACTGCACCGGAATCAACCGTTGTAGAACTGATTAGCGAATTCGAGGCTGAGTACAGTTTCATCGACAATGAGGGCTCTATTTTCTGGTTTCAAACAAACTTGGATGCACCGTTAGGCCGCGTAATTGCGATCGACACCAACAACCCACCTCCTTCATCCCTCGCTTGTGATGAAACCCCCCCGTCGCCCAGGGAGGGGGGGTTTACAGAAATTATCCCCGAAGCAGCAGAAACTCTCGAAGGCATAGGCCTCCTGAACAATCAATTTGTCGCTTCCTACTTGAAAGACGCCTACACTCAGATTAAAATTTTCAGTTTAGACGGCTCTTTCGTGCGAGAAGTTGCCTTGCCCGGAATCGGTTCAGCGGGAGGATTCGGCGGCAAGCGGGACGACACCGAAACTTTTTATGCTTACACCAGTTTTACTGCACCAAACACCATTTATCGCTACAATATGGTGACAGATGAAAGTACGATTTATCGGCAGCCAAAGGTCGATTTTAATCCCGACGATTACGAGACAAAACAAGTATTTTACCCGAGCAAAGACGGTACGCAAGTACCCATGTTTATTACCCACAAGAAAGGCTTGCAGTTGGATGGCAATAACCCCACCTACCTTTACGGCTACGGTGGTTTTGGCATCTCGCTAACTCCGAGTTTTTCTGTTAGCAATGTCGTGTGGCTGGAGATGGGTGGAGTTTATGCGATCGCCTGTTTGCGGGGAGGCGGCGAGTACGGGGAATCCTGGCACCAAGCAGGCACAAAGTTGAATAAGCAGAACGTGTTTGATGACTTTATCAGCGCCGCTGAATGGTTGATCGAAAACAAGTACACCAAACCTGCAAAATTGGCGATCGCAGGCGGTAGCAACGGCGGTTTATTAGTAGGGGCTTGCATGACTCAGCGGCCGGAATTGTTCGGTGCAGCCCTGCCGGCAGTCGGCGTCATGGATATGTTGCGCTTCCACAAGTTTACCATTGGTTGGGCCTGGACTTCTGAATACGGTTCGCCGGAAAATCCTGAAGAATTTTCCACAATTCACGGCTATTCTCCGTTGCACAACCTCAAACCGGGAACGGCTTATCCGGCGACAATGATTACAACTGCCGATCACGACGATCGAGTAGTTCCGGCCCACAGTTTCAAGTTTGCTTCTGCCTTGCAAGAAACCCACGCGGGAGAAAAACCCGTGTTAATTCGCATTGAAACTAAAGCGGGACACGGTGCCGGCAAACCCACTGCGAAAATCATTGAAGAATTGGCAGATGAATGGGCTTTTTTAGTGCGGGAACTCGATATTAACTAACGTTTAAAAAGCGCGGAATTGGGGGTGGCTGAGTCCGAGAAAGTGCGATCGTGCCACCCTCAATTTTTCAGCCTCTCCCGTAGGGTACGCACGCACCACAAAGCACTTCACCGTAGTATTTGAATGAACTTTTTGGGCAAATCTCGCGTTCAATTCTCAAATCCTGCGATCGCTTCACTACCTTTGGCTGACGCCACCCGAAATTTTTAATCATAGATTAGTGCCACTTGCCAACTCGTAGCTCGTGTTAACTTGCCTTACGATCTGTTAATTTTTGTATGCTTTAGTGGTTGTTAGGATTTTTTTTATAAATTATTTATATAACTCAATTTGGCGGCAATGTCAATGACCCCCAGTAGTAAATCCAGTAGTAAATCGAATCTAAAATTTAAAATTTTCCACTTCTCGGAAACCAATTTTTTAAGTTGACTTTAAGTTGACTTACGGTGAAGATTAAACAAAAAATTATACCTACAACCGTACTTAGAACCCTCGCGTTACCGCAATCATTGCCTTTTTTTCAGCAAGCCGTCAATAATGGGCGATCGAAATCTCTCTGTTGTGGCATAGCCTCTTCTCAAATAAAAAGGCTTGGCTGGCGCACTCAAAGCCCGAAAACGCTTGCGTAGAAGTTGCGGTGATTTGTCGCCCTAGCCACCCGCTGCAGCCCCCGTTCTACTCTTTCCTAAAATCTCAACCCAAAAAATACGTAAGTAATAAATTATTTCTATATAAATAATTTATTGAAAATTTATATTATGGTGTTTATGGAATTTTATCAAGGTGGGTAAGTTAAAACTAATAACTCAATCAGGGCATAAAGAAAATGATCTCCAATCAGCGGCATTTTTCAGCCGTAAAAATACCTAAATCTACCCATCTTGCCACTAAGAACAACTTTTTTTTAACAAAAGCAAGCTCTACAGCAGCAGAAGCCAAAAAATCTCTAGTAATTGTTGACTCCCGAGTTGAAAACTACCAGCAATTGATCGGTGGTATTAAAGCAGGAACGGAAGTATTTGTACTCAATCCTACTAGGGAGGCGATCGAGCAAATCACCGAAATTCTGGGTCAGCCCAGCAGCATCACCAGCCTGCACATAGTTTCTCACGGCCGAGAAGCAGCAGTAGAAATCGGCTCAACAGAACTTAATATTGATAATCTAGAAACCTACAGCAACCAATTGCAGCAGTGGGGAAAAGCCCTTAACGAATCCGGCAGCATTCTGCTTTACGGCTGTAACATAGCCTCTGGCGAATCCGGCATTAAATTCATACAAAAACTCAGTGAAATAACAGGAGCAAATATTGCCGCTTCCAATAACCTAACAGGGAGTGCAGCATTAGGTGGAGACTGGGAATTAGAAATTACTACAGGACCAATAAATACCGAAATAGCCTTTGAAAAAGAAGTCCTAGAAGGCTACACATCAGTCCTGGCCACCTTAGCGGCTGAAGAATTTAAAAATTCAACCGTAATCGGGCCTTGGATATATGGAGTTGGCAACCCCACTACAGCTAACCCAGGCTTAACCGCAGGTAGTACACAAAACCGTAGCGGCGTTATTCCCGCTTTAGGGACTGGCGATACACCCGGAAGCGGTACTTTGAGATTAACATCAAACGCCTTTGGACAATCAGCTTTTGTAATCTACAACAACCCCATCTCCGCCACTGAGGGCCTGAGAGTTACCTTTGATTTCTTTGCCTATAACAGAGGTACTGTCGTCGATCAGCAGAATAACCTCCTTGGTGCCGATGGCATTAGTTTTTTCCTAATTGACGGAAAAGCTACGCCAACAGAAGCCGGAGGCTTTGGCGGCTCTCTTGGCTATGCTCAAAATACTAATTCAAATTCACCGGGTATTGTAGGAGGTTATTTAGGTATTGGATTAGACGAGTTTGGCAATTATTCTAGCACTATTGCTGGAAAACAGGGTGGCACGGGGCCGCTACCTGATGCAGTAGGAATTAGAGGCAGGGCAAGCACAATCTCAACCGAAAATTATAAATTTTTAGGTTCTAGTCTTTTAACTAACACTTTGACCGGGGTTTCTATTGGCATAGATAATAAAGATACAACCATTCGCGCTGAGGCTAAAAGAACCGTCCAAATTACATTATTCCCGAGCACTCCAGCAACACCTAACCGTCTTACAGTTGCCTTCGACGTGAACAGAAACGGCACATTTGATGCGGGCGAAACACTGCTCGACATACCAAACTTGGCAAGCATAAACGGAGAAGTGCCACGTACTTTTAAATTTGGCTTTGCTGCTTCGACAGGGGGAAATACAAACATTCACGAAGTTAACAATGTCATAGTCGAAAGTATAAATCAACCTACACTCGTAGCCGACGTTTCCATTGTTAAAAAAGGCCCGCTCTATGCCATACCCAATAGCACCATTACCTATACAATTACCTCCACAAATAACGGGCCAAACAACGCCGAAAGCGTCCTGATTCAAGATCCGCTCCCAGAGGGCTTAACTTTTGTCAGCACTGACAACAGCGGTACTTTCAATTCCACAACGAGGATGGTCATCTGGCCGGCGATTCCAACTCTGGCTAACGGTGCTAGTGAAACTCGCACCATCACCGCCACAGTTCTCGCAACCGCCGGTGCTACCTTAACTAACACTGCCTATAGCAGCTCCAGCACTTTCGACCCAGATCTAGCTAACAACAATAGTTCCCAACTCATTTCTCAAGTCTCAACTACAATTGTTGATGCTCTTGCCGACCTCGTTACCACCAAAACCGGGACTACGGCAGCAGCACCAGGTGAAGCAGTTACTTACACAATTTCGACAGTCAATAACGGCCCAAGCACAGCCGAAAATGTCACCGTTACCGACACCATCCTTCCGAATTTAACCGGAGTCATCCCCTCCAACGGCGGTGTCTACGATGCCGCTACAGGTATAGTCACCTTCGAGGCTATCAGCTTAGCCAACACAGCCACCGTCACCAACACAGTCAGCTTCATCGCACCTGCATCAGGCAGCGTCAGCAACACCGCCAGAAGTAGCTCACCTACGGTTGACCCCACTCCCGCCAACAACGAAGCTACATTCACCACACCTCTGACACCTAGTGCCGACCTCGTTACCACCAAAACGGGAACTACGGCAGCAGCAGCGGGTGAAAGAGTTACTTACACAATTTCGACAGTCAATAACGGCCCAAGCACAGCCGCAAACGTCACCGTTACCGACACCATCCTTCCGAATTTAACAGGAGTCATCCCCTCCAACGGCGGTGTCTACGATGCCGCTACAGGTATAGTCACCTTCGAGGCTATCAGCTTAGCCAACACAGCCACCGTCACCAACACAGTCAGCTTCATCGCACCTGCATCAGGCAGCGTCAGCAACACCGCCAGAAGTAGCTCACCTACGGTTGACCCCACTCCCACCAACAACGAAGCTACATTCACCACACCTCTGACTCCAACTCCAACTCCCACACCAACACCGACTCCAACTCCAACTCCCACACCAACACCGACTCCAACAACTCCCACACCAACACCGACTCCAACAACTCCCACACCAACACCGACTCCAACAACTCCCACACCAACACCGACTCCAACAACTCCCACACCAACGCCAACTCCAACTGACAACCAGCCACCATTAGCCAACAATGCCAACTCCAGCCTAGAGCCCAACAGCAGCCAGTTAGTCACAGGATTAGGAGGAAGCGACCCCGACGGGTCGATCGCCTCTTACACCATCGACACCCTGCCCTCACCAGACCAAGCAGTCCTGTTTTTAGGAGATCCAGCCAATGGCGGCGTACCAGTCACACCAGGCCAAGTCCTGACTCCAGAACAGTTACAGCAACTATTTTTCTTCACAACAGGCAACTTTACAGGAGCAAATTTCACCTACAGCGCGAAAGACAACAGCGGCGCCTCCAGTCCCGCGGCCGCTACTGTGACGGCTATCTTGCGGCCGGTTGCGCCAACTCCCACACCAACGCCAACTCCAACTAACAACCAACCGCCATTGGCCAACAATGCCAACTCCAGCCTCGAGCCCAACAGCAGCCAGTTAGTCACCGGATTGGGAGGCAGCGACCCCGACGGGTCGATCGCCTCTTACACCATCAACACCCTGCCCTCACCAGACCAAGCAGTCCTGTTTTTAGGAGATCCAGCCAACGGCGGCGTACCAGTGACACCAGGCCAAGTCCTGACTCCAGCACAGTTACAGCAACTATTTTTCTCCACGAAGGACAACTTTACAGGAGCCAATTTCACCTACAGTGCCACAGACAACAGCGGCGCCACCAGTCCCGCTGTCGCTACTGTCGCGGCTATCTTGCGCCCAGTGGCGCCAACTCCAACAACTCCAACAACTCCAACTTCCAACCAACCGCCATTAGCCAACAATGCCCACTCCAGCCTCGGGCCCAACAGCAGCCAGTTAGTCACAGGATTGGGAGGCAGCGACCCCGACGGGTCGATCGTCTCTTACACCATCGACACCCTGCCCTCACCAGACCAAGCAGTCCTGTTTTTAGGAGATCCAGCCAATGGCGGCGTACCAGTCACAGCAGGTCAAGTCCTGACTCCAGAACAGTTACAGCAACTATTTTTCTTCACGACAGGCAACTTTACAGGAGCAAATTTCACCTACAGCGCCACAGACAACAGCGGCGCCAGCAGTCCCGCTAGCGCTACTGTGGCTGCCATACTTTCAACTCCCAACCAACCACCAGTTGCCAACAATGCCAACTCAAGCCTAGAGCCCAACAGCAGCCAGTTAGTCACGGGATTGGGAGGCAGCGACCCCGACGGGTCGATCGTCTCTTACACCATCGACACCCTGCCCTCACCAGACCAAGCAGTCCTGTTTTTAGGAGATCCAGCTTTGGGCGGTGGCGTACCAGTCACAGCAGGTCAAGTCCTGACTCCAGAACAGTTGCAGCAACTATTTTTCTTCACCACAGGCAACTTTACAGGAGCCAATTTCACCTACAGCGCCACAGACAACAGTGGCGCCTCCAGTCCCGCGGCCGCTACTGTGGCGGCTATCTTGCGGCCAGTTGCGCCAACTCCCACACCAACGCCAACTCCAACTGACAACCAACCGCCATTGGCCAACAATGCCAACTCCAGCCTCGGGCCCAACAGCAGCCAGTTAGTCACAGGATTGGGAGGCAGCGACCCCGACGGGTCGATCGTCTCTTACACCATTAACACCCTGCCCCCAGCAGACCAAGCAGTCCTGTTTTTAGGAGATCCAGCCAACGGCGGTCAAGCAGTCACACCAGGCCAAGTCCTGACTCCAGAACAGTTACAGCAACTATTTTTCTTCACGACAGGCAACTTTACAGGAACCAATTTCACCTACAGCGCGAAAGACAACAGCGGTGCTATCAGTCCCCCTGCTACCGCTACTGTGGATGGACTGATAGTGCCAACTCCCACACCAACTCCCACAACTCCAACTCCCACACCAACTCCCACAACTCCAACTCCCACACCAACTCCCAACCAACCACCAGTTGCCAACAATGCCAACTCCAGCCTAGGACCCAATAGCAGCCAGTTAGTCACCGGATTGGGAGGCAGCGACCCCGACGGGTCGATCGTCTCTTACACGATCAACACCCTGCCCCCAGCAGACCAAGCCGTCCTGTTTTTAGGAGATCCAGCTTTGGGCGGTGGCGTTGCGGTGACACCAGGTCAAGTCCTGACTCCAGAACAGTTACAGCAACTATTTTTCCAAGCCACAGGCAACTTTACAGGAGCCAATTTCACCTACAGCGCCACAGACAACAGCGGCGCCACCAGTCCCGCTGTCGCTACTGTTGCGGCCATACTTCCAACTGACAACCAACCGCCATTGGCTAACAATGCCAACTCCAGCCTAGGCCCCAACAGCAGCCAGTTAGTCACCGGATTGGGAGGCAGCGACCCCGACGGGTCGATCGTCTCTTACACCATCGACACCCTGCCCTCACCAGACCAAGCAGTCCTGTTTTTAGGAGATCCCGCCAACGGCGGCGTACCGGTGACACCAGGCCAAGTCCTGACTCCAGAACAGTTACAGCAACTATTTTTCTTCACGACAGGCAACTTTACAGGAGCCAATTTCACCTACAGCGCCACAGACAACAGGGGCGCCTCCAGTCCCGCAGCCGCTACTGTGGTGGCTATTTTGCGGCCAGTTGCGCCAACTCCCACACCAACGCCGGCATCCCCGATCCTCTCAAATCCGATCGGAGAACCAGATACCGACTGTTTGTGTCAGCCCATTATTGAAAAACCGGGAATTAACTTTGCGCCCCCGCAGCAACCACCCGCAGTTGGATTTGTCCGGCCTATTTCACAATTTTCAGAGGGACAAACCACCAAAGGAACCGGCGGCGATGACTTCATCGTAGACACCAAAGGCAACCAAAAAATTGTCGGTTTTGAAGGCAACGACCTGCTTTTAGGTGAAGACGGCGCGGACGAAATTTACGGCAACGAAGACAATGACACGATTTTTGGGGGCATTGACACCGATATTGTTTACGGAGACGAGGGCAAGGATATCGTATTCGCAGGCAAACAGAACGACTGGATTGCCGGCGACTTAGGCTCTGACAACCTGTTTGGAGATCGAGGTGCGGATACGATTCTCGGAGACACCGGCCAGAACAACTCCCAGAGTCCTGAGGATGCTCGCGATTTGATTTTTGGAGGCGAGGGTGCAGACCTCATTAACGGCAACGAGGGCGACGATACCATCCATACCGGCAAAGGTGACGATATTGCCCTTGGAGGTAAAGAAAATGACCTGATTTGGGGCGAACTCGGCTCCGATACGTTGTTTGGTGGCATCGGCTCCGACAGCTTGTTTGGGGGCATCCGCGATCGAAGAGCCAGCGACTCCCAGGGACGCGACTTGCTGTACGGAGGCTTCGGTAACGACTTCCTCAACGGCCAACAAGCCAACGATACGCTGGTTGCAGGCAAAGATAACGATCGCGCTTACGGAGGTAAAGGCAATGACATCATCTACGGTCAATTAGGCTCCGATACCCTCTACGGCGGCGAAGGAGCTGATACTCTGCTCGGCGACAGTGGCAGTTCCCAGTCCATCGGGGATCTCGGCGAACAAGACTTAATCTTTGCCGACGGCGGCAACGACATCATCGGCGGCGGCCACGGTAATGATACCGTGCAAGCAGGTAAAGGCAATGATTGTGTTTGGGGTGGCAAAGATAATGACCTGATTTGGGGCGAACTCGGCTCTGATACCCTTGTTGGCGACAGCGGCGACGACACCATGTACGGCGGTGCTCGAAGTCGAGCTAATGATGTTGGCGGTCAGGACTTGCTCTTTGGGGGCATCGGTGCTGATGTGCTGTTCGGCGATGAGGGTGACGATACCATCAGTGGCGGTCAAGACAACGACTTGATTTACGGCGGTAAAGCTAACGACCTCATACACGGAGATCTCGGCGACGACTTGATTTACGGCGGTGACGGCAGCGATGAACTCTGCGGTGGCGAGGGCAACGATACCATCTATGGCGATCGTGCTGATAACCGGGGTGTCTCGGTGGGCGCAAACGAGCAGCAAGACTGCATCAACGGCGGTGATGGCGATGACTTGCTTTACGGCAACGAAGGCCAAGATACTATCAACGGAGATGCTGGCAGCGATACCCTGATTGGGGGTAAAGATAACGACCTGCTCAATGGGGGTGCTGGAGACGATTGGTTGTTTGGCGACTTGGGGGACGATACTTTAATTGGAGGTATTGGGAGCGATCAATTTGTGTTGAATGGTGAGGGCGGCACTGATACTGTGATTAACTTCGAGGTAGGCGTCGATAAGTTTGTTTTGAGCGGTGGAGTGAGTTTCCAGCAGTTGCAATTTAGCGCCACTCCCAACGGTACGTTGCTGCGAGTAGCAGGAACCGATCGGGTTTTAGCGAATCTGGTGGGGATTAACGGGGCGATCGGCTCCTCGGATTTCCTACCAAATCTCTCTGAACTCTAGAATTGGCGGCGAAAGCCTCCTGTTCTGGCGAACAAAACGCCGCAGCAGATCAGAACTTCTGCGGCGTTCCTCACAACACTCAATCCGGGTTAGAAACTTTATAGCACTCGACGCTTGAAACCGCTCTTACACTTGCCTTTCGTCCCTCTCTAAAATGCTAAAAAATAAAGATGTATTCAAGCCTGATTTGGTATAATATCCAATCTGTTAGCCTCGGGATTATTCATAAATCTATTATCTTTATCGGCCTGAATTAGCGTCAATCCCTTGTTAGATACGGTTAAAAAATTATCTTTTTTTCACCGCATATACAGGCAGATAAACACACATTAACGCCGATTAGTTAGATCAATTTCTGTTGCACCATCCGTGATTCTGGACTGGTTTTTACGCCCGACGAGGCTACCGGAGTTGATATAACTGTGTATGGGGTTTTTCAGGTGTTCCCAGGTACACAAGGGTTGGTAGCTCAAGTGTTTACTATCAACTAATTTTAGTGTGTTGTGCGATCGGGCTTAAGAGCAAACTAAAATTCATCACTATAGCAATCCTAAATCATTATCAAGCCTATGATACAATTATATGCAATACTTGATTGTGACAATAAAAAAATGAATAACTTACAACTGCCACAAAAAGATATGGAAAAAGAAATAGCCCAATTAGAATCTTTCATTAAAAGCGATATCGATGCCAGAGAACTAAAACGAGCAATAGCTGTAAGGATGGCTATCTCAGGTAATATCTACCATGAAATCAGCCTGATTTTAGGTGTAAGTAATTTTTTTATGGGTTATTGGAAAAAACAATTTAAAACCAAAGGCATCGCAGGAATCAAACTAGGACATAAAGGGTCAAAAGGGTATTTAACAGCTCTACAAAATACTGAAGTAATCGAGTGGTTAAAGAATAAATAATATGGGAATTTAGATGAGCTGGTTACTTATTTAGAGCAAGAATTTGGTGTGATATATAAATCAAAACAGAGTTACTATGAACTTTTCGACCGGGCAAAAATTAGTTGGAAAAAAACTCAAAAAACCAATCCTAAACTTGATAAAGAACTGGTAAAAAAAAAGACGGAAGAAATTAACGATGTTTTATTTAAAAACAAGGCTGGTATAGAATCTGGGGAAATAATAGTATTGTTTTTAGAGGAATGTCATCTACTTCATGGTGATCTGACTGGTTATGTTTGGGGCCAATCCAAAATCCGAATTGAAGTCCCAATTACCAATGAAAAAGATAGACAAACTTATTTTGGCGCACTCAATTATCAAAGCAAAGAATTCCATCTTCAGAGCCATCCATCTGGTGATGGAAAATCAACAGTTAAATTCATAAAATACTTACAAAATAAATATAAAAATCGCCAGATTATCTTGATTTGGGATGGAGCTAGTTATCATAAATATGGAGAGTTTAGAGACTTTTTATTAGAACTAAAGGGTGACAAAGAACCTGATAACTGGTCAATTACTTATATCTTATTTGCTCCCAATGCTCCCCAACAGAATCCCGTTGAAGATATTTGGTTACAAGCTAAAAACTTTTTAAGAAAGTATTGGTATTTATGTAGGTCTTTTAAGATTGTCAAATTTTTGGAGAGAGTTTTTTACTAACGAACATAAATTTGATTTCCCCAAAATACGTCAATATACTTACACAGAGAAAATGATTTAGGATTGCTCTAGATATAGAAAATCATTTAGGATTGCTATCATTCCCGATTCCCATTCCATTGATTCACAATTCGGAAGTTAAAGATACACGGATAGCTGTTTTTTCCTTTTTCCTGTTTCGCCCCAATTCCCCACGATCAATTCAAATACTTAACTTAGGATAGCGAAATCTGCTTGCGTAAAAACAGGCGGCGCGGCTGGCCGAACAGCCTACCAGTCAAATTCCAATCCACCTGTTGCAAGCGATAGCCGGCCTGATAGTACAACTGTCGCGCCGGATGATTATTTTCCAGAACGTGGAGGTAAATCTCCGAAAATCCCCATTCTCTGGCTGTCTCCTCGCAGTTGCTGAGCAGTTGTTGAGCAACGCCCTGTCGCCGATAGTCCGGGTGAACGGCTAAATTCGACAAATAAGGATAGTCAGAACTCGGTATTTGCCAAGGAAAGCGAGAACGCAGAGCCATTTCTACTGTTCCTGCCATGCGCTGAGATCGGTGCGATCTATAATTCTGCGTTCCCTCCTCGCGCGAGACTAGCTCAGCAACCAGACAAATGTAATGTTCTGCCTTAGAACGCAATCGATTTTTTAAATCTTCGTAAATGCCCAAACGCAACACTGGATACACCCATTCTACAAACCCCTCGCGAGAGTGAAAGCTCATGGCTAAAATATCAGCTAGCTGCGTTAAGTCGTTGGGCGCAGCGACCCGGATCGAAAAACCAGAAAGTCCGGGAGTTTGTTGTTGGTGAGATGGTGAGGAAAAAAATGAAGGATTCACAATGCCAGGCCACTATATTAATTTTTTTACGCGGGTTTCTAAGCTACCATCTTAGAAAATTCACTGATGTTATACTGCTATTCTAACGTAACTTATAGGCATAGTTTATTAGCCAGATTAAATTACATTTATTGTGCTTGACTTTAAGGAGTAGGTGAGGTAAATGGAAAATTTTTAGCATTTAATACTCGATTTATGAAAAAATAAAACTCATCCCCTAATACTAGATTGGTGGATAAGCTATTTGGCCTTTAAATTGAAGCTTGATCCCTGGCTTTCGACCGGCATCACAAGAGTTTAAGTAAACAGTAGCTTACAAATTAAATGCGCGACAGCTTAGCGGGCAAGGTATTAAAAACAATCACAAAGGTTTTAACGTCAGGTTCCCGGAATCTTACCGCTCTCTGCTTACGGAAATACCCGATCGAATATAATTTATCCGTCAGGCGGTAGTTGAAAAACTCAACGACTAGATCTGACTAACACCGGGCGCGCTGGGGCGTCGGATGTTCCCCGCCGCCCCCCGGGCTGGCACCCCAGCTTTCAGCAGTTGTGGGCAATCCATCGCCCGCCCCCGAGCGAACCGGCCTTACCTGTTGAGCTCGTGGGTACTTTTCCAACCTCCAATTTAAATTTGGATGCCTGGAAACAGTCTGCAGGGGTTTTCCCCGTCGGTTAGATACTCTGCTGCGCGCGAGCGAGACCTTCAAAACCTCGATCGAGCTGATTGACCCCGCCCAACAACCGATATCCGCCACCGACACCGGTCGTGGAGAGATCAAAATTTTAGACTCTAGTTCAAGCTCCGCGATTCATCTGTGGAGTAAATCTAAAATCTAAAATCTAAAATCTAAAATCGACCGATCGGTTTCCACAGAGTACATCCCTAGCTAAGATTAACAGATGGATGCTCGAGCTTGCGGTGTTTCGCCGCAGTAATTGGCTTGTCGAAGGTCTGCAGGAGGCACAAAAAATGCCGAGATCGGGGAAAAAAGTGCAAGTCTAACTAAAATGGTACAGCAATTGCGTCACTCCCACAGACACCTCTGTGGTCTGTCAGCCACCCCCGAATATCAGTCAGGGGCTCGGCGCCGGATTGTGGTCGGTATCCTTGGCTGACTGTTAAAGTTGCTGTTACTTGTGGGAAAAAACACAGGCGAAGATGTTGGTTGTCTATTGTATCTTGCTGCGGGCAGCTTTCACATACCAAATAAAACAGTCCCAGGAGCCAGGACCAAACATAAAATTGGCAAATCAACTCACAATCAGGACGGTTATTCCTATGTATTCTGAGATATCCAGACGGCAGTTAAAATGGCCAGATTAGTGTTGGCTCTCCTGCTGCATAAAGGTAAGGGGTGAAATAAAATTATCGGGAGACGAGTTTATGTGAATATCATTAAATAATAAAATTGGGGTGCACGACAGATAACTGTGGCTCAGAAGAATTCCGCATTGAAAACCCAGACATCAAAAATCAAGGTTGATGCTTGCCTCGCACACTCACAACAACTTCAAATCCACGAATTATTGTGATACCATTTTCCCAAAATAATGGCACTCTCGGCAAAATCCCAACCCTTATGTCATCAGTCATTCGCAATCGAAAATCGAAAATCGAAAATGGTATGACTTCAGCAATTTAAATCGGCGAATTCTTCCTTTGATCAGACTTATTAAATCGAACAGCCCCGGGGCACAGGAGAACGGTGCATGAATTCCCAAGAAAATCCTAAGCTAAAAATTCTGATCGTCGATGACGAACCGGATAACCTCGACTTGCTTTACCGCACCTTCCATCGAGACTACAAAGTGCTCAGAGCCGAATCTGGCCCCGCTGCTCTCGAAATTTTGGCAAAAGAGGGAGAAGTTGCGGTGATTATCTCGGATCAGCGAATGCCAAAAATGAGCGGTACGGAGTTTCTCAGCCTGACGGCGGCTCAGTACCCCGACGTGATCCGAATTATTTTAACTGGCTATACGGATGTTGAAGATTTAGTTGAAGCTATTAACGCTGGCAAAGTATTCAAATACGTTACCAAGCCTTGGGATGCTCAAGAGCTGATAAATCTTGTCAGTCAAGCTGTTGAGACTCACAATCTTCTGAAAACGCGCACCAATGAACTGCGCCGTGCTTTGAGCCAAGAATCGCTGCTTTATGCCGTTACCAATACTATCCGATCGGCTCTCAATTACCAGCAAATGCTGCAAAGAATTGTGGAAAGTGTCGGGCAGATGTTTGAGGTGAGTTGCTGTCTGCTGCGGCCGTTCCAAGACGGCCGAGTGGCCGATGAGTGGTTCGTTTACCAGAAGGCAGAAACTAAAGAGTTGGGGGGCGATGAGGAAGCGATGCCCGGAGATGCTTCTGCTGCCGAACTCTCCCCAGATTTGCTGCCGGATTTGGTTTGGGAAACTCTGGATGTGGAGGTGATTCAAGATGCCCAAACTGACGATCGAGTTTTAAACTGGGATAATCAGCAGCGACAGCAGGCTTACGAAGCTGCGAATATTCGATCGAGCTTGATCGTACCGCTGTTTTACAAAATGGAACTGATGGCAGTCTTGGCGCTGCACCAGTTCGATCGACCGCGCCAGTGGCAAGACCACGAGGTACAGTTGGTAATTACGGTGGCAGACCAAGCGGCTTTGGCGCTTTCTCAAGCCCGGGCTTACGAACAGGTGCGGGCGCTGGCCAAGCGCGAGGCCTTAGTCAATACTATTACTACGGCAATTCGATCGAGTCTCGATCCCCAAAATATTTTTGCAGCCATTACTCAACAACTCGGCCAAGCTTTGCAAGTTGACGGCTGCGCCCTATCTCTGTGGACAGAAGATGATGAATACGTCCAATGCGTGGGGCTATACGACACAAATAGAGATACCGTTGCTGTAGAAGAGGGTTTTAACCCTCCAGAGGTAGTTGCGAACCCTCTTGGCCCTGAGACGATTTCTGCCGATGCTGTTGGCAACGCTCCCGCCTGGGTTTTTGCCCATCCTTCCCTGCCACAGTCTTTGGTGCCGATTCGGGGCAATCCGGTGTTGCTGCAAGTTATGGTATCAAAAGAGCCGGTGGCGATCGAAGATCTCGACGAACACCCCGAGTTAAATGTTACAGAACTGCAAGTTCGATCGCCAGCCCGCGCCCTGTTAGTCGTTCCCTTACTCTCAGAAGGCAAAATCATCGGCAGCATTTCCCTGCGCCAAAATCACAGCATCCGCCGCTGGAACATCTCAGACATTGACCTGGCTCAAATAGTCGCAACTCAAGCGGCTCTAGCCGTGCAGCAGTCGCGCCTCTACCAGACTACCAGACAGCAGGCAGAACGGCTTCTGGAAGCCGATCGGCTCAAAACCGAATTTTTCCAAAATATCTCCCACGAGTTCCGCACGCCTCTAACTCTCACAATCGGCCCTCTCGAATCAGCTTGCGGCCGCAAAGAAGACTTGCCCTACGAACAAGCCGTAATCGCTTTGCGTAATTCCCGCCGCCTGCTGCGCTTGGTAAATCAACTGCTGGACTTGCAGCGACTCGATGCCGGACGGATGCAGCCGAGTTTTCGCCCCTGCGATTTAGTCGGTTTCTGTTACTCTACCGCAGAGTCATTCCGGGCCTACTGCGAGAAAAAAGGGCTGCAGTTAATTACCCAACTGCAAGAATGTCCTTTACTTTATTTGGATCTTGAAAGATTTGACAAAGTTATTTACAACCTGCTGTCAAATGCGGTCAAATTCACCCCAGAAGGCGGAACTATCACCCTGAAAGTTGAATCCGCCGGCGCTCACTGCTTGTTGCAAGTAAAAGACACTGGTATCGGCATTCGCACGGAACAAATTCCCTATTTATTCGAGCGGTTTCACCAAGCCGAAGGTTCAGCTAGCCGTTCCTATGAAGGCAGCGGCTTAGGTTTGGCACTTGTCAAAGAATTAGTCGAACTCCACGGGGGTCAAATTTCAGTTGAGTCAGTTTACGGCGAAGGTACTACTTTTACCGTTTGGCTCCACTTCGGTTCGACTCACTTACCCCCGGAACAGGTACTAGAAATACCAGCAGAGTTTCACTCCTCCAAAGCTGCGGTGGAACTGGCAGATGTGGAGGCGGATTTGTCGGAAAATGAGGCAGAAGATCATAACTTTGAGGCGCTCGAACCGGTCAGATCGGAAACGGTAGTAGGAACGGTTTTGGTGGTTGACGACAATCCCGATTTGCGCTTTTATGTGTCGGCAATTCTGCGAGAGTCCGGCTTTGCAGTTTTGCTCGCCCGCAATGGACAAGAAGGATTTGCCGTGGCAAAAAAACGCCGCCCTAATTTAATCGTAACGGATTTGATGATGCCTTTGATCTCGGGTTTGGATTTGATTCGGATGATTCGAGAGGATGAGGAATTGCAGGGAACTCCGGTAATTTTGCTGACTGCTAAAGCCGACGAAGATACTCGAATTGAAGGAGTAGAACGGGGTGCTGATGCTTATTTGTCGAAGCCTTTTAACGATCGAGAATTGTTGGCGGAAGTGCGGAATTTGCTCGCCCTCAAACAAAACGAGCGCCGAGTGCAGGAGTTGAACAGTTATTTAACTGAGTCGGTGCTGCGCCGATTTTTACCGCCGGCGATGGTGAAGGCGGCAGCGGCTGGAGATTTGGCCCTGGATTTGCGCCCGGAACCGCGATTGATTACTATTTTGTTTAGCGATATTGTCGGTTTTACTCAAATGGCAAATACGCTGCGCTCGCGCCGGGTAGCTGAGCTGTTGAATGAATATTTGGCGGCCATGACTAAGGCTATTTTTGACAGTGGCGGTACGGTGGACAAGTTTGTTGGAGATGCGGTAATGGCTTTCTTTGGCGCGCCGGAGGAACTAACGCCTAACGAGCAAGTACGTCGCGCTGTGGCTGCTGCGGGGCAAATGCTGCGAGCTCTCAAGGAGCTTAACAAGGGCTGGTTGGAGCAGGGAATTGTTGGGGAAAATGGCGTGCCTCCGGTGCGGTTTCGCTGCGGAATTCACCAGGGTACTGCGGTGGTGGGGATGTTTGGCGGCCCCGATCGAGCGGATTATACTGCGATCGGGCCGAGCGTGAATATTGCCGCCCGCTTGCAAGAGGTGACGGAACCAAACACGGTGCTAATTTCGGCGGCGGTGGCAGATTATGTTGAGGAAAATCGCATTGTTAAATATAAGCCTTTGAAACTAAAGGGAATTGATGAAACGGTATTGACTTTTTTACTAAATTGTGATTAGTCATTTGAAGTATTATATGTTGATCCCCCACGCACAATTTTGGGAACAACCTATTCCTAAATAAGTAGATGAGCGGCAAAATATCTATGTAGTCCAAAGCGATAGTCACTCCGTGAAACGCTCTTTAGAAGCGATATTTTATGCAAACAATCGCCCGATTGATGAGAGCTTGATAGTCGGTGACATACTAAAGTTTATGTGTACCTACTTACTGGCCGTAAACAATGTGTTAAACTTAACTTGAAGCACGCTAGTTAATGTTTCTTTACACAAACATAATTTTTTCCGCCTACCTACTTAAGCGCGCGGATCTGCGCTCCGGCTGTGGAGTAAATTGTTTAATCTTTAATCTTTAATCGACTCACCCAAGTTCAAGCTTCCAAATGGCGGCTGGGGAGTCAACTCTAAAATCTAAAATCTAAAATCTAAAATCTAAAAGTGAATGACATTCCTTGCTTGAATCTATCAAAAGACTGAACTTTTTTAACCGCTCGTCGGGGGATAACCTCTATCTAGAGAACGGTTACGCCGATCGCTCCGATCGAGTAAAAATAGAATGTCATATCTTCTTCTGTATTCTATGAAACTGAATTATTTTACGAAACGGCTTTCGACTTTAGGGCGCTCGATCGCTGCAACTGTGCTTTGCGTCTGTGCGATGGCCTTCGTCTGGTCTGGTGCGTTCTTCTCGAACACCGCAGCAATGGCTTCTCCTGCTGTAAACTCGATGGCAGCAGACCCAGATGCGGGCGATGCGGTTCAAGAAAAAGCCAGCAAAGATGCTGGACGAGCCAAGAACTTCATCCGAGATACAGAAGAGAAGGTTAAGGAAACTGCCAAGACAAATGCTGCTAAAGTCGATCGCTCATCGGAGGATGGTAGTGTAGTAGAGCGCAAAGCTAAGAAAGATGCGGGCACAATTGAGAAAAGAGCATCGGAAGATTCAGCTCGGACTCAGAAAGCAGTAGATAATACCAAGAATGCTGTCGAGAGCGCTGTTGACAGCATCAAGGGTGTTTTTGGCAAGTAGACAATAAATAAGTAGGTAAGCGCAAAAAAACAATAATATCTTGCAGGGGCTTGTAGGGGCGGCTTTAGGGCTTATCTACAGTAAGGGCGAGTCGATCGTTGCAGAACCCGCCCTCTCCCCAAGTAATGTTTATTTGTACTTACTTACTTGAAACTGAAAGATTGATGTACATTGACCAAGACCTCTAGACGGCTGGTGTAAGCGACCCCAAGCCCTTGTTTAAAATTGTCGCAAAAAGCGCAAATCGCTAGCATAAACCCGGCGAATGTCGTCGATTTCATAAAGTACCATTGCGAACCGCTCGACACCAAAACCGGCCGCAAACCCAGTATATTTTTCTGGATCTAAACCGACTCCTTTCAGAACGTTAGGATCGACCGTTCCGCAGCCCAAAACTTCCAGCCATTTGCCGTTCCACTGCAAATCAACTTCGGCAGAAGGTTCCGTAAACGGAAAGTAACTCGTGCGGAAACGGATAGGCAAATCTTGCCCGAACATTTGCCGCAAAAACTCTTTAATCGTGCCTTTCAAGTCAGTAAATGTCAGACCTTCATCAATTGCTAAAAGTTCAATTTGGTGGAAAACTGCCGCGTGAGTAGCATCGACAGTATCGCGGCGGTAAACGCGGCCGGGAGAGACAATCCGAATCGGCGGTTTGTGCTGTTCCATGTAGCGAATTTGCACTGATGATGTCTGAGTCCGCAGCAAGTCGCCGCCTGGTAGGTAAAATGTATCTTGCATATCCCGCGCTGGGTGGTCTGGCGGTGTGTTCAGCGCCTCGAAGTTATAATAATCTGTTTCCATTTCCGGGCCGTTGGCGACAGTGTAGCCGAGGCCGACAAAGATATCGAGAGCGCGGTCTATGACGGCGTTTAAGGGGTGAACGCGACCTTGGGGGCGAAAAATCCCCGGCATGGTGACATCGATGGTTTCTGAGGCTAGTTTGGCTTGGATTTGGGCGGTTTGGAGGGCGGCGCGCTTGTCTTCTAAATCGGCTTGCAGGGCTTCTTTGACTGTATTGGCGATCGCGCCTACTTTGGGCCGCTGGTCTGGCGACAGTTTGCCCATCATGCCTAAAATTTGAGAAAGTTGGCCTTTTTTGCCGAGGTACCCGACGCGCAACTGTTCGAGTTGTTCGAGGGTATTGGCAGTGGCGATCGCACTTTTGGACTCTTGACCGAGGGTTTCTAGTTGAGTTTCAATGTCGCTTAGCTGGACAGTCATTTTGATTTTAGATTTTAGATTTTAGATTTTAGATTGATGGCTGTTTTGGGCCAAGTTGAGTTTAGCGCAATTTTGGCTCTTCAGCTTGTTGATTTTAGATTTTAGATTTTAGATTTTAGATTTTCGACAGTTACGGATAATTTGTAATAGGTAATTCGATGTTAGAGCGATCGCCGTAGTTGAATCTAGTTTAGTATTGTTATAAGGCCTATAAAAATTTCAATGAAACTTTTAATTAGCAACGACGACGGCATCTTTGCACAAGGCATCCGCAGCCTCGCCAACGCTCTCGCCGACGCTGGTCACGACGTGAGCGTAGTTTGTCCCGACAGAGAGCGCTCCGCTACCGGCCACGGCCTTACCCTGCACCAACCCATCCGCGCCGAAATTGTCGAATCTATTTTTGATCCCGCAGTTCAAGCTTGGGCCTGTTCGGGCACTCCCGCCGACTGCGTGAAACTTGCTTTGTGGGCTTTACTTGACAAACCGCCCGATTTTGTTCTTTCCGGTATCAACCACGGCCCCAATTTAGGCACGGATATCATCTGTTCGGGTACGGTTTCGGCAGCAATGGAAGGAATTATGGAAGGCATTCCCAGCATTGCTTTTAGCCTCGCCAGCTTTACTTCGCAGGAATTTGGGCCGGCGGTGGATTTCGCTGTCACCTTGCTGGCACAGTTGGAAAAACAGCCAATGGCGAAACCGATGCTGTTGAATGTCAACATACCAGCAGTCCCACAAGCAGAAATTACCGGAGTTGCGATCGCCCGTCAAGGCATTCGCCGCTATTTCGACATATTTCAAAAGCGCACCGATCCGCGCGGCAAAACTTATTATTGGCTGGCTGGCGAATTGTTAGAAGATGTAGAAGAAATCGCCGATTCGGCGGTGCCGCACGATATTCCTACGGACGTACAAGCTATTCGCGACAACAGAATAACCGTAACTCCTTTGCAATATAATCTCACCTGTGCTCCAGACTTGCACTCGTTGCGCGATTGGCAATTTGAAGGTTTTCCCAAGCAGTGAGCTCCGATCGACCCGATCGGAGCGGTAAACTAGGAATTAAGGAAAAGTGCCTCTAAAGGTCTATGCCTTAGGCGTTAACACAGGCTCCCCATTAGTTATTGGTTTTTTACTCAAGAAAAACAGTTATGAACGCTCCCACCTATAACACTCATTCTGTCACTTGCCCGATCTGCAACCGTTCCAGCGTCGTAGGCCCAGTCGGGATGGTCAGTGGACTATTCACTTGTCCCCACTGCCATTCTCATATGGTAATTAGCTGGAGCGGTCATTTTGTGCGCGATCCTTTTAGTCTCAAACAACTGACGGTGGGAAAGATGCTCAGGCGCGAGAGCAGACCGTTAGCTCGCCTTCAGCGGGACTTTGGGCTGGGTAAGCCTTTTCCGCTGATTGCAATTTTGGGCAGTGTGGTGTTTTTCGGGTGTGCGCTAGCCGCTACGGAACAATCGCTACCCCGAGAGAATTCACTTCAAGGACTTTTAGAGTGGGTGAGCGGAACTGGTAATTCCCAAGATGTCTCACGTTAACATTTCTTAAAAGAAATTGTGACAGATACTGCGTGCAAATATCTATTCCTTTAGGTAGAAATCACACTATTTTAGCAATTGCATCCATCTTGAGCTACGGGTAAGCACTTAAACGCCGTGTCCTTCATCCTGTGCCCAAAAACTTCAAAACCCCAGTGCGGCAGGGGTTTTAACCCCTGCCTCAAAGCTCAAGTCTGGTGGGCTTAAGTCTCACGAGGGTGTTTCGAGTTAACTTGACACATATCACTTTGCTCAATTTAGAAACTCAGCAATTTTTCTAACTGCTGTTTCCAAAATTGCTGGCGACTCGACTAAGGCAAATCGCACGTAGCCTTCTCCTGATTTCCCGAAACCGGCACCGGGGGAAGCTGCGACTCCTGTACTCTGTACTAGCTGAGTGCAAAATTTCACGGAATCTTGGGCCCAAGGTTCCGGCAGTTTCGCCCAGACGTACATGGTGGCGGGGGGTACGGGTACTTGCCAGCCGATGCCCTGCAGCGCGTTTACAAAGGCATCCCGCCGTTTTCTGAAGGTTTCTACGCTGGTTGTGACGGTATCTTGAGGGCCGGTTAATGCGGAGATCGCTCCGTTCAAAATCCCTCGGTATTGGTTGAAGTCCACTGCGGCTTTTACCTGTCGCAGCGCTGCAATTAGTTCGGAATTGCCGATCGCATATCCGACTCGAAAACCTCCCATACTGTAGGATTTGGATAGTGTAAAAAACTCGATCGCCACACTTTTATCTCGATCCGCCTGAAAAATTGACGGCGCCATCAATTTTCGATATTCTTCCTCGTTACCAGACTCTGCCTCTATGAGAGAATTGCGATCGTCAAACACCAAATCCACATAAGGGAAATCGTGAACTAAAACAAGTTGATGTTCCCGACAAAAAGCCACAGCTTTCTCAAAAAAAGCAACCGGGGCGATCGCAGTTGTAGGATTGTGAGGATAGCTCAAAACCATCATCTTCGACTGAGCCAGCACTGCTGTCGGAATATCTTCAAATATCGGCAAAAACGCATTTTCTGCCAATAGCGGCATCGGATAAATTTGACCGCCGGCTAAATGCACACCGCCTGCGTGGGAAGGATAGCCCGGATCGAGCAACAAAGCAAAATCTCCCGGGTTGAGTACAGCTAAAGGCATATGCGCCGTGCCTTCTTGGGAACCAATTAACGGCAGCACTTCTGTTTCTGGATTGACTGCAATCCCAAATTTTTGCTCGTACCAAATAGCTGCTGCTTCCCGAAAATCTCTTGTGCCGTTAAATAGCAAATAGCCGTGAGTGCTGGTGTCGGACAGAGAATGTGCGATCGCATCTGTAATGTGAGCAGCCGCCGGCAAATCTGAAGAACCCAGAGACAAGTCAATCACATTTTGCCCCGCTGCTCTAGCTTGAGCTTTTGCCCGATCCATATCGGCAAATACATTAAATTGCAGTGGATCTAAACGTTTAGCAAATTGCATATTTTCTGTATTTTTGGGGAATTTTAAGGAATATTTTTATAGTAGCTAAATTATTATTTTTTATAGTGCATTTTTCTTGAGTTTGTGAATTATTTTTTTTGACTAACCGCAGAGAGCGCAGAGGGCGTAGAGTCAAAAAGGAAGATCGAGGATAAAAGAGAGATATTAAAAAAATATTTGCGATTGCTATAATTGTAAGTTGGGAGTTAAAAACTCCCGAATCATTTCCAAAGTTTATAAGTGAGCGTCGAGCAAACCGATCAAAGTTTGTTTAGTAATAGCTCCCTCGTGAGAAAGCACTACTTCGGCATTTTTAAAGAGCCTGAGAGCTGGGACTCCTTCTACTTTATACTGCTTGACAGTATTAGGATTGGGGTCAATTTCCATTTTAACCACTTTCAGCCGATCGCTGTAGTTGGCAGCCACCCAGTCTACCGAAGGCGCGATCAGTTTGCAAGGCCCGCACCAAGTAGCCCAAAAATAGGCAAGCACTGGTTGCTCAGCTTTCAGGACTTCTGTTTCAAATTTTTCGTCGTTAATGACAATTACACTGTTGCTCATGGTTCTGCGATTATTTTTTCTATTTATTTCTAAAGCACCGGCGGGCGTGAAACTTGCACCAACTTAGAAGACAGGCCCAAAAAACTGTTACTAATTTTAAAACATTCTGCGAATTATTGAGTAGAAACTCAGAACTGGGGACTGATGGCTAATTCTGTATGGCGTTTAATTCCACTGCTCTCGGCGTCTGGTAGCGTGCAGATGGCGATCGACCAATGGCTGCTGGATCAGCATCTAGCGGGCAAACATCCGCCAACTCTGCGATTTTACACTTGGCAACCGGCGGCGATTTCCTTGGGCTACCACCAGCGCAGGTGGCCGGAGTTTTGGCAGCATTTGTCTTGGCAGGGAATGCCTGTGGAGTTAGTGAGGAGGCCCAGCGGCGGGCGCGCCGTGTTGCACCAAGGGGATTTAACTTATGCAGTTGTGGCGTCGGGATTTGGAAGCAGCCGTATGAAAGCTTATCAGACTATTTGCGAGTTTTTGATTGAGGGTTGGAGGGCGATGGGTTTGGATTTGCAATACGGGGAAGCTGGAAGGGGTTATATTCACAATCCGAATTGTTTTGGTACTGCGACTGGTGCAGATTTAGTTACACTTGATGGCTGCAAGTTAATTGGTAGCGCGCAATTGCGGCGGGGTGATGCTATTTTGCAGCACGGTTCGATGCGTTTGCAGCCAGATGTTTGTTTGTTTTCTCAAGTGTTTGGGGAGGAATTAATTCCTGTGCAATTACCTCTATATGAAGGGGGAGATGATTTGATTGCAACTGTAATTGATGTTTTGAGTGCGGCGGCTTGTCGGTGTTTTGAGATTGATTTGGAGGTGCAGCCGCTTTCGGATCGGGAATGGCAGGACATTTTGGAATTTAGCACAAAAAACTCTATTTGTAGGCACATACTGCCAAGTATATAATATAAAGGTAGTCTGATCGGTGCAATAGTTGTGGCGGGTATCCTATTAACGATGTTGGGTTTCGGTGTTGGGATGGGATGGATGGGTTTGCTTTGGTTGCAAGGAGGGTGTGCGCCACGGGAAGCGGTTCATTTGACTCAGGAGCAGGCGGAAGCTTTGCGCTGGGCGACTAGCGCTAAATAGTAGGCAAGGATAAACCTTAAATCTAAAATTAGAAGTCTGTTGTGTAGTCCAATATGATAGATTTACAAAATTTCTTGAATTCATTAAACTGTTTGGGAAGCGATGGTGAACTTATTGATTATTGTCGTAAATATGTATTACATGGGACACCATACATTTTTATAAACCGTGAAGATGAATATTATGATTTCCGAAAAAGAATAGCCACTAATTTTAACATTAGTTTTAATGAAGTGTTCATCACAGGTTCAGCTAAACTAGGCTTTAGTCCTCGGAAGGAAAAACAATTTGATTATGACTCAGATATTGATGTAGCGATTGTTTCTAATTTTTTATATGAAGAAATCATGGAATCCATTCGATGCTATCAAATGGAATTACGAAAATCACGACGAAGTATAACCACCCAAGAAATGCAGATGTATCACAAATTTCTAGAATATGTTGCTATAGGATGGATAAGACCAGACAAGCTACCTACTTCTTTCAAGATACAAGACATGAAAAATAATTGGTTTGCTTTTTTTCAATCGATCTCTCATAATAAGTCTGAAGTGGGCAACTATAAAGTGTCGGCGGGAGTATTTAAAAGTTACTTGTGTTTTGAAAATTATACTATCAGCGGTTTCAAAGATTTAAAAACTTCATTAAACATCGGTGTAAAAAATGCAAAGACAAATTAAACCATCGGTTACTAATCCAACCGTAGCCGATATCTACCAAAATATCAACTCGGGAAAGCTAGTTTTAAAACCCGACTTTCAAAGGAAGTTTGTTTGGACTCACGATCACCAGGAAGATTTTATAGATACAATTATACAAGGCTATCCATTTCCAGAGATTTATGTGTGCCAAGGAGATATCGATACGAAGCTGTTAAAAACTACCCAGTACGTTATTGATGGACAACAAAGGTTAACAACAATAAAAAAATATATAGAGGGAGTTCAAGAGAAACCCTTAAAAAAGGTTCAGAAATTTGAGGAGTTGAGTGAAGAAGAGAGGCAAGCATTTTTGTATTATCAGATTGTTGTTCGCGATATAGGTAAAGTAGAGGATGAAACTATAAGAGAAATATTTAGAAGAATCAATCTTACCAAATTTCAATTAGAGGATGTAGAAATTCACAATGCAGTTTATAACGGGCAATTTATTCAGGTGGCCAAAGAAGTTTTAAATAATATTGATCTCAGTGAATTCGGTGTTTTTCACGAATCTGAATTTACTCGGATGGCGGATCTACATTTTATCTTACTAATTATGGCTACTTTGGAAAATACAGGATATTTCCCCGAAGACAAAGAAGTAGAAAATTTCATTGCAAAGTTTAATGATGAATACCCACAAAAAAATCACATTAAATCTTTAATAATTAAAGTTTTTGCAATCATTAAAGATTTAAATTTGCCCGTGGATTCAATTTGGTTTAGAAAATCTAGTTTCTTTACATTAGTTGCAGAGATTGCAAGACATAATGCAACTGTTCCTGATAATCTTCGTGAACTACTTATTCAACTAGAAGAAAATATTATAGGAAATAAAAACAAGGACAATGAATTTGGAAAGTATTATAGATATATGTGTGCAGGCACAAACAACAGAACAGCTAGAGTAGAGAGAGCGGATATTTTTAATAAATATATCTATGGCTCTCCTAAGTTTTAGATGATCGTAAAAATAAAACCTACCGTGGTGCTGGCATCTTATTACGCACGTGAGCGAGACGCTCACACTACCGTTTACACCACAAATCTAGGAGAGCCCTGTTGACCCGAAGTTTGAGCTAATAGCTGCGAGCATGAATGTGAGCCGGATAATAAATTGGAAAAATCAGTTTGGGCCACTCCACGGGCATCACGATCGCCTTTTGCGATCGCCTCCAACTGGCCCAAACTCAACGTTGCCAGAGTAGAACCAAAGAATTGCAAGAAATGACTGCGTTTCCTATTAAACTCTTCTAGGGCTGTGGCTGAGTTGGAACGATCGGCTCTTTGGCAATTTTGCCCAATGTCACTGCATCTAGCAAGCTTTCCCAATCAGCAGCTAATTCTGCATCGTTAGGATTGGCTTGGCGAGCCGCAGCTAAAGTGCTGAGGGCATCTTGCCAAATCCCATTTTCAGCATAAATAACGGTTTTCTGGCGCGGATCTGCCTGCTCTAATTTACTGCGGATATCTGCACTGATTTCAACTCGCTTTACAGTACCCCTTTCGATTTGATCGCTCGATCGGTCTTGAGAGTCGCAAATCACTGTAAAATCCCAAGTGTAACTGTTGCCTACTTCCAAGGGTGGCAGATTTTGGTTAGCGGGGATATTAACGCCGATCACCCCTGATAAATTGCTAATTGTGACATCCTGTTTATAAATTTGCTTGCCGCTTGGATCTTTTAGGATAAATTCGGCTGATTCCGCCTCTGTTTTAGGCAAGTAGAAAAAGAACGTTGGATAGTCGGAAACAGTCCGTCCCATCTTATTTGTAGGCATTAAGGCTGTGAGACCTAGCTGACTAATGCTCGCGCAGCCACCGCGCACAGGGCGTCCCGGTTGAGTGGGGGGGCGATAGTCGATATCTTCACGGGGCTGAATGAAGCGCGGCCCTCCCGATCGAGTGGGTGGGATGTCCGTTACGTTGGGAGGCACCCCCATAACTGCAAATTGGGAAGCGTTAAGTGTGGCGATCAATACTATTGAGCCAACTGATGTCAGATTGAGGATAAACTTAGTAATTATTTTCATTAGTTTCATGATTTTTTAGGGATAGATTCTCTCTTTTTATTTCTTTTTCCTTCCCAAAATCCGGTATACATTAACTTTTTGTTCCCTGCCTTTTAAAGGCAAAGCTCCCCAAGATTCTACTTCAAATTTGTCTGCCAGATGCAGAAAGGTTTCTTCTGCAATCAATATCCGGCAAGTGTCCTCTTGCCGATGCTTTTCGCAGCTTTCCAGGCGAGAGGCAATATTTACGCTGTCGCCGATCACTCCATATTCTAAACGGGTTGTGCCTCCCAGACTACCCACCATAACAGGCCCTGTAAAGATGCCTACTCGCATTTTTGCGGACGGCAAACCGCGTGTGAGCCAATTTTGATTCATTTGTGGCAAGCGCGAACTTATAGCTAGAGCGCAAGATACGGCGAGGCGAGCATCTTCCGCAATTTCTTCTGGAGTGGTGCGGGGAATGGGTACGCCAAATACTGCCAGCATTCCATCTCCGGTAAATTTATTAATCACGCCTTGATGTTCTTGGACTTCTTGCGCCATTGCGGATAAATACTCATTTAACCAACTCATTACTACTTCTGGTGGTAGTTTTTCGGAGATTGTACTAAAACCCTGCAAGTCGGTGAGGATGATTGTAGCAGTAACTTTTTGCCCTGGCAATAACCCTGATTCGAGCAGATGGACGCGCTCTTTCCACAGGGCATTTGCGATCGCGGGTGAAGTTTGTTGTCCTAATAATTTCATCACAATCCCTTGCTGTTGCCTCGACTGCTCGTACTTATAGGTGACTGCGACTCCTGCGGTGATTAAAAGTGCCATAGCAGGGGGAATTAGAGGTATCCACCCTTGTTGGATGAATAGGAAAAAGGTGAATCCGAATAATGAGCCGCAAGCTGCGATCGCACTTCCTATCAAATTCAGCGATTTTTCTAGCCGCCAAGCTAAACAGCCACCCACCGCACTCCAAACAGCGATCCAGAGAATTTCTTGCCATTCGTCCCAATACCAAAATAGCCCTTTGCCATCTAAAACTGCGCTGAGAATTTGGCTGGTGGCCGTTGCGTGAATTAATACCCCAGGCATCGGCTGGTTTCCGCTTGCAGTAGCGCTGTAAGGGGTAAAAAATAAATCGTTGACACTTAGGGCTGTAACGCCTATTAGCACTATTTTACCCTTCACCAATTTAGGAGCAACTTTTCCCTCCAACACTTGAGTTAGTGTCACGGTCTCTGCTATATTTTTAGGAGAGCGGTAATTGAGCAATATTTGATAGCCTTGGTCAGCAATGTTCTGATAACCTCCTGAGTTCGATTTCAGCTTTAAAAATACTGTTTTGTCTACCTGAAATTCATTTTTTTCGGTTATTTTATCATCTATCTTTTTGCTATTGAAATAAGCCAAAGCTAGCCGCATTGAAAATGAAGTCAGTGTCGTTTTACCATCGCCAGCAAACATCAAATTGCGACGCACTATACGGTCTGGATCGACTACTACATCGTTAAATCCTACTCGCTTGTCTGGTATATTGGGAGGTGGTGGCACTCGCTCGGACTCAGAGCTGCCGATGAAGGTAATGGGGATTACTTTGGGGTTTTTCCATTGAGTGACTAATTCTGCATTCCCCGGTTCGTAGGGAGTCCTGCGAATTATATCTATGCCAATAGCTGTGGGATCAAGACGCGCTATTTCTGCGATCGCTTTTGCTAAAGTGCGATCAGAAATTGGCCATTTTTCAATAGTATTAATGTCCTGATCGGTGATTGTTACTACCAGCAACCTGGGGTCAGGGTCCGGATCTGGCCGCAACTGCACCATGAGGTCGTAAGCATTTAATTCTAGTGGCTGAAACCCGCCTAACTGCCGCACTCCCAATAGAGTTCCCGTCACGACAATCCAGATAATAGCAAGAGGTTGCAAGTCAGGGAAGGGGAAGAAATGAGTTAAGTTTTTCCAACCTCCTTCCCCCAATTTATGATGAAATTTTTTTAAAAAATTGGGCATAATAATTTTTGTTTGAAGCCTCAGTGACAAGCTCTACTACATCTTAACTTATCACTAATGCCCCTTACCTATGCCCCCTTTTTAATTTTCCTGGGCGGTTTTGGCGATCGCACTTAACTGCAATCCCTGCGGATAGCTGTTTTCTTCTTTGCTGCGCTTGATGTCGGCGATTGAAATCTGGGGTTTGAGGTATTTTGCCAAAACTTTAACCACGTCGCCCCGATCGATCGTCCCCGCTACTGAACCAATCGGCGAGAGGACGATGATTCGGGGGAGTTGACGGGCTTCCATGCTGTTAATTACTTCTGCGATGGATGCTTTTTCGGAGACTGTGGGGGTTTTTCCGAGGGGTTTCAAAATGTTGTGCAAAGTCTGAATTGGCCACTGACTGCGTTCTGTGAAGCGGATATCGTCGATCGACACTAAGCCCAAATCCCGACCGTTGGTCGCAGCAATGTAAAATGGAAACGGATTGACTTCTAACAAATAGCGATCGGCAAATTCTCGCAGAGTCAAATCTGCATCTACAACTCGAAACTCGCGGCTCATCGCATCGCTGGCTTTAATTTTAACCAAGGCTTCTTGCAGTGAAGTCAATCTGCTATAAGCAGTGGCATTGCGAATGCCAAACCAGCCGATCAGCGCAATCCACAAGCCGCCGTAGTCGCGCGCTAAAAAGCATAAACTCAGACCCAAAGCAACAGCCAGCCAACCTAAAACTTGTCCTGTTTTTGCCGCCCAGCGAACGCCGGTAAATCGAGAGCCGGTGATTTTCCAAACTGCTGCTTTTAAAACTTGTCCTCCATCCAAAGGCAGACCGGGAATTAAGTTAAATAATCCCAAAACGAGGTTGATTAGTGCTACCCTTTCGGTGACAATTGCTAGCAAACTTTTCGGGGGAAGAACTTGAGAACCCAAACCGAGGATTAAAAACAGCGCAAAGCTGACTAGAGGACCGGCAATGGCTACTTGAAAAGCTTGACCCGGAGTTTTTGATTCCGAGTCGATTGATGCCATTCCACCAAATAAAAATAAGGTAATAGAATTAACTTTAATACCTTGCGATATCGCCGCCAAGCTGTGTCCCAGTTCGTGCAAGAGCACGGAAGCAAACAGCAGCAGAGCTATTGCCAATCCTGCACTCCAGGAGAGCGCAGGCCCCCACAGGCGGTAACTGCTGGCGTATTCGCGGGTTGCTAAGGCTAAAATTATAAACCACGAATAATCTATAAGTAGGGGGATGCCAAATAAAGAGCCGATTCGCCAACCTGTCTGCATGAAGTTTCCTGGGAAAGGAGAGCAAGAAAGAGTTTCTATTATATCTTTTCTACCCCTTGCCTTTGCCTTTCCCCTGATTTTTACAGAACTCCGGCGCTACCCAAGCCCAAGATTACTCCGGCTCCCAGCAAGTGGCCGAAGCTGGCTGTTGCCAGCAATTCTGGTACGCCGAAGCCTTTGAACATTCCAGGGAGTGCAACGGGTAAAGCTGGGCCCTTGCCTCGGTTTTGCTTGTTTATCCCGTAGTAGCCGATCGTGATCGCCAGCAAATTACATAAAATCATTGTCAGTCCTACCATTGGCGACCACTCGGGTGTTGAGGGAGCGGTAGATTGTACGGCTAACAGCAAAGATGAGTCGATCACGTTCTTATCTCCTGATTTCACAGATAAATTGATTTCCACGATTATAAAAAGCGGTTTGCATTAAACTAAGATTTGTTTTAATAGTTAACAATTCGTTGATATTTTGATACAACTGCGGAACCGAGGAGGAAGAGTGCGGGTTAAAATTTGCGGAATCACAAAATTAGACCAAGGAATTGCGATCGCCCGCTTGGGAGCCCAAGCTTTGGGGTTTATCTGCGTGCCGGCTTCCCCGCGCTATGTCAGCCCAGAAACAATTCGCCTGATTGTCGAGCAGTTGCCGGAAAATGTCGATCGCATCGGCGTTTTTGCCAACACCACAATAGAAAATATCTGTCAAGTAGCGGCAGAGTCAAATTTAAGCGGGGTGCAGTTGCATGGAGATGAAACAGCGGAATATTGCGATCAACTGCGCGAGTTTTTGCCGGGAATTGAAATTATCAAAGCCCTGAGAGTTAAGACTCCTGAAACTTTAGCCAGCGCTGCTGTTTATGCTGTTCGTGTCGATACTTTACTGCTGGATGCTTACCATCCAGAGCAATTGGGCGGTACGGGAAAAACGATCGACTGGAGGATGTTATCAGAGTTTAGACCGCAGTGTCCTTGGCTGCTGGCGGGCGGTTTAACACCCGATAATATTTTAAATGCAATTGATAGCGCGATCGGCAATAACTTCAACGGTGTTGACCTTTCTAGCGGCGTAGAAATAGCGCCGGGAGATAAAGATTTGACCAAAGTTGCTCAGTTGTTTGCTAATTTAAGTCAACTAAGTCAACTTGCTCATCATTGATAAATTGGCAATACCAAATTCGCGCTTTTTATGCGATTCATTCTTTAGTCTGCCTGACCGAAGCCTGCCTTATACAAGGCAGACATCGTTTCTACAGTAGCAATTTCAACCGCAGATTATTCCCTTTATTGTTTTATCGGCGGATCTCAAAAGTGCGTGAAGCAGAGCTATCTTCCCGCAGGGGTTCGGTGAAGGGTAGGGACTCGCCATCCGGGTCTTCGTATTCCAAAACCAACTCACTAACCGTAGCACCGGTGGGGCCGCGGCGGCACCAACTAATCATTTCTTCCACAGCTTTTTGGTCGCCTTCAAAGACAGCCTCGACGCGCCCATCGGGGAGATTTCTTACCCAGCCGCCCAGGCCGAAATACTTTGCTTGATTCCTCGTTGAATATCGGTATCCTACTCCTTGAACTAATCCGGAAACAAAAACGCGGACTCTGACGGGCGGCAATGATTGGTTTTGCATAATAAACGGCTCAACTTACTGCTAACATCTGTTTGAAAATTTTAAGGATCAGTTTGATTATGTTAAATTTTAGTGCGATTCCCTTCGGGATAGCTCCGCTTCACGCATTGCCGGGATTCCTGATACGCCGCGTCACCCAAGCTTTTTCAACTATTCCCGATTTCACTGATTGGCTGGTTGCAGCTATGCTCGCGCTGGTTTACACTTCGATCGCTCTTTCCGTGGGTTTTTGGTCGGGATTTCTAAAAGTAGACGTGCAAACCTCTCGGCGTACAATTGTGGGAGTGCTCATTGGCTGTTTGTTAAGTCCCGGCATCACCGAGGAATTATTGTTCCGGGTGTTAATGCTGCCACATCCGTTAGAGAAAGCTTCTGGGTTAACGCTGTGGTTTTGGGGATGCGCGAGTTTGGCGGTTTTTGTAGTTTACCACCCGCTGAACGCGCTGACTTTTTACCCGGTTGGTCGATCGACCTTTATGAATCCAGTGTTTTTGCTACTGGCGGCAATTTTGGGAGTTGCGTGCTCCATCGCATACCTGCAAAGCGGTTCTATCTGGCCTGCGGTGGCGGTTCACTGGCTGGCAGTGACAGGCTGGCTGTTGCTACTGGGCGGTTACAGGAGGCTGTATGGTTAAATGTAAAAAGTCCAGCATCACTATTTTGTCGGGAGGATCTCAGTTGTGGGTATCATAGGAGCGATCGTAGGTTTTTTGGCAGGGGTAGCAGTTGCTTACTGGTTAGTGGAAAAGCGCTTAAACAAGCAAAAACAAGAATACTTGCAGCAAACTAGCAGAATTAGTGAAGAAATAGAATTAGCTCAGATGTCTCGGGTGCGACAAGCTGTCGAATCTCAGCAACAAGAACGCGAAAATCAGCTTAGAAAAGCTACTATCGAACACGAAAATTTACTCAGACAAGTTACTAGCCAATACGAAAACCAGCTCAAACAAGTTGCAGCTCAATATGAAAATCAGCTCCAACAAGTTCGGGCAGAACGTGACAGTCAGCTCCAACAAGTTTTGGCCGAACGCGACACTCAGGTCCAACCAGTTGCCAGCGTAGACGAGTACGAGCTGCGGCGACAAATCAGCGAGGAATTAGAAGCCGCTAACAATGCTAGGATGCAGCAAAATATCCAATCTTTGCAAGCAGAACACGAACATCATTTACTCAGAGTTGCTGACGAATTGCATATAAATTATCAAGCTCAGATGGAGCAACATTTGCAAAACCTGCAAGATGAACACGAAATTCGATTGAGGCAAATTGCCGAGGAATATGAGAACCGAGAGGTTGAGATGCAGTTAAATATGGAGGCTTTGCAAGAGCAATACGAGAGTCAGTTGCAAGCGGCTCACGAGCAGTTGAGAGAGCACGAAGCTCAGATGCAAGCTACTATCAGGTCTTTGCAAGAGCAGTACGAGAGTAATGTACAACAACAAGAAGTCCCCGAGGAGCAGTTCAGTCAGTTAAATCCCACAGAATTTGGAGATTATTTACCACAAGAAGAAGTTTGGCAGGAACAGTCAAGTGAGTTAAATCAAACAGAAGTTCAAGAAGAGTTAAATTACACAGATTTTTCGGAACCACAACCAATTGATTTACATCAACCAGCAGTCGAACAACAGCAGGTTCCAATTACCAGACAAGCACCAAGCTATTCCCTACCGCAGTTGATGGGATGTGTTCAAAGTCAGGACAAAGAAACCCGCAAGTTTGCAGCGTCTGCTTTAGGTAAAATGGCTGCTGCTAATGCTGTGAGAGCCGAAGGTCAGCGAGCAATAGAAACCTTGGGAAAATTAGCTCAAGATATTCAGCCGGAGGTGCGCCAAGCTGCTGTGGAAGCACTAGCAATGATTAAGTCTGAAAAAGTGATTCCGCTGCTACAAAAAGCTTTGCGAGATATAGATAGCGGTGTGGCTAAATCGGCAAGTGCTGCGCTCAATAAGTTTAAGTTTTATCCGCGCACTCCGGCGGCTAAGCCGAAAACTGTTGATGTAAAGAAACCAAAGCGTTAAGCATTTACGAGCCTAAATAAATATAGCAATTGTCAATTGCCTACAACACAGTAGGGATACAACATTGTTGTGTCCTTACCGAGGTGCTGTATTTCACTCAATTTCGATTAGTACCACTTTGGAGGTTGGGTTGAGCAAAGAAATCCAACTCAATTATTCGATCGACAACTAGCCCAATCCTTATACCAATTTTACATGAAGTTGCATAGAATAAAGATACTGTTTAGAGGTGATAAGTTATGGCACGTCAACTGATTGT
>NZ_JAUBRO010000124.1:0-2978 GCF_036701945.1 Microcoleus sp. MON1_C1
TTTGCTCAACAATAGCTCAAAGCTACTATTCTGCTTTTTTTAAGCATTTATACTTATTGCAAAAGTGACACGCTCCCCAACTACACATGGAACTCCTACCACAGCAAATGAGTTAGAGTTGTCACAATCTGAGCTAGCAGCAACTACACCTGGAACTCCTGCAAGAGCAAATGAGTTAGAGTTGCAATTATCAATCCTGCCTGAAAGGAATGAAACTCAGTGGCAAAAAGTGCGCTCGCATCTAGCAGTCGAGTACAGTTTACCTTTAGAGTTACTCGATTTATTGCACTCTCATTCTTGGTTGTATGCCGGCTCAGAAAAGGCTGTGTTTACAGGACGGACGCTTGAGGGAGAAGCCCGGTTCGCTTTTGTTCTCGATGAAAGAGGCGACTTTACTACAACCCATCCCCTGTCATCTGAAGCTGCTTTCTGGGTAGCCACTACTGGAGAAATTGAGCGAGCTGTGATTGCTTGTAACCCAATCGAAGCTCTTTCAATTTTGCTTATTGAACAGGAAAATTCTGCAACAGCACCACCCACAATTTACCTAGGAATTGAACGAGCTTCACAACTGCCTGCACAATTCTTACAAGAACTCGATAGCGTTATTATAGCGCTCTCAGAAAATTATCAGCTCGCTCGAAATGCGATCTCGCTACTACCGAATGCAGAAATTGTCAGTCCACAGTCAAGTTGGAATGATATCTGGATACAATTAATTGAGCAAGAACAGCAAACTCACCAACAGCATAAACAGCGCATCCAAGACATCGAACTGGATTAGTTATGGTTCCCTAAAAAAGTGAGTAGTGTTTAATACAAAGGCTACTTAACAAATTTTCAGCTCACGACCTAAATTACTGATAGTGCTGCCACTAAGTATTACAAATTTGTGAATAGATTTATCAACTATTTTTTCTTAATCTGCTAAGTAAATTGAGAGGGCGCTTGCTCATTGTTTTTTGTAAGCCGACCTTGATAAAAATAAATTATTTATAGGTTTTTTTAATCCTACAAAAAAAATGAGCGCTGGCGCGCCAAAAAATAAAGTATCGGAGATAAAAAATGGAAGTATCGCAAACCAACACCTACTACTTCAATAATTTAACCTTGATCCACCACACAGAAAACGAACTGTACATTATGGGAAGGCAAACAACACTGGTCTTAAATTTTCAACAAACAAGCTATCAAACGCTCGACCAAATAATCCACGTTCTGCGACTTTTGAGAGACAAAAAAGTCCAAGACAGAAAGTCAATTATCGAGCAAGAGCTGCTGGCCTTAAACTTCCAATTCCCTCTCGAAAGCAGCAACCGTAGCAACAACGACACCAACAATGGTAGCAGCAACGGCAGCCCCAAAAACTGCGAGCTAAAAATCGACTGGTAATTAAATGATGCCGGAGAGATAAGTTTGTTTCTCCGGCAACCACTAGCAAACATTTTTCGCCACATCCAAAAAAGGCTTCCTCTCATAGCAGCATAGGTGTATCTCCTGCACTAAGAGCAAGCCGATATGTTCGACTCGTCGGCTGCAACACTATATCGGCTGGACAATCATATTTGGACGAAAGGCTTTTTCTGATCTAAAAAAGGCCGAGGGGCAAAGTTTTGTGGCGCTGCCCGAAAACATCGCTTTCAAATAAATAGCGTATATACTTGAAATAAAACTAAGTAAGTCGGCGCTTTAAAACGCAACTATGTAAACGATGTAAAGTGTCCAAATGCTCTCTACTGGCTGACTTAAGCCTATTTACATACTGTTACATTATTCGGTTTAATCCCGCCTACCTACTTATCGAAGATATTAAACACAACGAGTCAGTACAGCTATGTCTGCTAAAGATGTCTTTCACGAAGTCGTTAAAATCGCTCTCCAGAAAGATGGATGGCAGATTACTCACGATCCATACACTTTACAAGCAGGAAGTTTAGAACTTTACATCGACTTGGGTGCCGAAAGGGTGGTTGCGGCCCAAAAAGACGGACAGAAAATTGCCGTTGAAATCAAAAGTTTTATTGGCCCCTCCAAAATCTCCCAGTTTTACACAGCTTTAGGACAATTCATTAGTTATCGAGCCGCTTTGCAACAACAAGAAACTGACCGCATTTTATACCTAGCAGTACCCAGCCATGTCTACGATAGTTTTTTCACAATGGGGTTTATTCAGTCTTTAATTCAACAAAATCAAATTCATTTAATTGTTTACGATATAGAGCAGGAGGCGATCGCACAATGGCAAATGTAGACCTTTATAGGCAGCACATCCAAAATCTGCTCTCCCAACACGCTAGTCTTGTGTGGGATGAGCGAATTCAGGCTCAAACTATCTTTGATACCGAGCGCGATCATTATCAATTAGTATATGTGGGCTGGCGCAATCACCGGCGAATTTATGGCCCGGTTTTGCACCTAGATATTATGGACAATAAAATTTGGATTCAGCAGGATGGAACCGAGGTAGGTATTGCCAACGAACTCGTAGAATTAGGAGTTCCTAAACAAGACATAATACTGGGTTTTGACCCCCCTAATATGCGACAATTAAGTGAATTTGCGCTCGGATAGATTACGCTTAAGTGTTAAAAAAATTAGCTGTTTTGAAGGCGACATTTTTAATACTTAACCGCTTTCGTCAGCTTGTATAATTTTTGCAACTGGGTGTTATATTTCGTACTTGAACTTAACACTCAGTTGCTTGTGCATAATTCCTCTATCTATTGCTTTCGCCAATGCGCCTCAACTCCTCGTCCCCGACATTCTAAACGTCCTGCATCCCTTTCCCGGCGCAATAGACGGCGAATCAAATTAATTCCCACTGTCGGACACCGTTCCTGCAATTCCCTACTGGAGAATTCTTGAGGCAAATTGTTAATTGCATCCAATACGATGTTATAGTGGGAGCATGTCACTTTTGTAGTGAGTAATTATACTCAAGCTGCTTTTCGCTGATTACCAATTAAGCCGTTCAAGTA
>NZ_JAUBRO010000125.1:0-2806 GCF_036701945.1 Microcoleus sp. MON1_C1
TGTGACGGGAACGTTAAATGCTTACCCTACTTACATTATAGCTTACTTATCTCTGATTTATTGTTTAAGTCCCGTTAGTCAAAAGATACCAATCTTCATCCTCCTGTTTGACTCGATATTTTCGTCGCCAATAACCAGCAATATCAAAAGTACCAAAACCTTTTTGTTTGGTGACTTTTACATCTGACAAATAAAAGCTTGTTCCTGGCAGTAAACCTAAGTCAGATAAGCGGATGTAATCAGAATTTTCTGATTGGATATATCGCCCTTGTTTTACCATAAGAATAAACTTCACTTGCTTCTGACAGAGCCAATATGCCAGCTTAAAGCTACCAAATTCCCGATCGCCTAACACGATCACTTCATAATCTGACAGTAACTCTAAAACAGCAGTAATTAGAGCTTGTTGTTCGCAGATATTACTACATCCTCTCTTGTCTAGTAGTCGCCAGTATAAGGGGATACTTCGTTTTTCCCAGACCAGACTGAGCATAAATACGTTGTGCGATCGCCCGAAGAGTGCGATCAATCGCAAGCTTCAAAGGTTTCGATTTCTTAAATTTGGCTTTTAAAATTTCTTTGACAAGCGGAAACCACAGACTTTCTATGTGGAGGCAGTCTAATTTGAGAAATCTTTGCAGACTACGCCTCCGGCTCTCAAATTGAATTGGATAGGGCCAGAAAGAAGCGAGCAATTCAATACTAACCTGTCTGTGGCTCTGCAACAAATATACCAGAATTTTGAGAGTCAGGTATTTTGCTGGTTTGAGTTGTTTTTCTAAATGGTTCTGGTAAGATTGAGGAAACATAATTAACAGATGGGGCCACTTAATAATTTCCACCCCATCTTTTTTGAGCTGCGAGTTGGGTAAATCCGCCACCACTACGGGTTTTGACGGGGTTGTCACCCCGTCAGCCAAGTTGGTTATGCCTCCGGTTTGTTACTCAAATCCTTACGGGATAAGGCAGAACAATGGTGGTATTTTCTGGATGACCCCTCGGTTCCTCCGGATAATAATTTAGCAGAACGTTCCCTACGGCTAGCTGTCACGAAACGGAAAGTTTCTGGAGGCTCTCGTTCGATGAAACGATTTGAGGAAACTGCTGCCAAGATTGAGTGTGATTCAAACCTGTCGTTTTCAAGCTCGTTCAGTAATGGCTTTTTTTCGTGAGGCTATTTCTGCCCATTCTTGTGACTTGACTATGCCTGAGCTCATTCCCTTCTTTCAGACCGGAATCCTTACATTATTTAAGCTGTCACCAGATGTTCAATTTCCGTCAGACTCGACTTTTAGAAACATAATTCAATCATTAGATTTTGAGATTATCGCCGTCCTTTTTAATGTGTGGTCACAACAAAATTTACCGCTAACACCTGGAGAATTGATGGCAATCGATGGAAAAAGTATCAAAAGTACCTCAGTCGGTGGCCAGAGTTCTTACCAAAATTTTGTCAGCATGGTTTCTGTCTACAGTCATCATCATGGATGGGTAGTACGACATAAAGTAATGGAAAATCATCATCAAAGCGAAATCTCCGTTGTTGAGGAACTGATCAGAGAACTATCGGGTTCTCAGATGGTAATTACAGCGGACGCGCTGCATTGTCAAAAAAAAACGCTGCGGTTAATTATTGATAGTGGTAATGACTATAGAGTTACCATTAAAAAGAATCAATCAAGTCTATTTAAAACAGCTCAGAAAGTAGTAAATTTTGCCGGTGCGATCGACTCACATCAAGCTGATGAACGCCTACATGGAGGCAGTACAGCTCCAAGAACCACAATTTATGCCATTGATCCTCAATTATTACCTTTGTGGGCGGGGGCTAAGCACATAATTGCAATCATCAGGAGTGGCAGCAGATGGAAAGGTAAAAAAAGTCGGCGTCGAGTAGTTAATTTCCATGAATCACACTATTATTTAAGTAGTCTGGACTGGTCAGCCCGTCAATTTGCCGAGGCAATTCGAGGACACTGGTTAATCGAGAATCGACTGCATTGGGTTAAAGATGTGACGTTAAATGAGGATAACTGTATTCATCGTGGCGGCAACGCAGCAGCTAATTGGGCAATGGGCGTGACAATTTTTAGTATCTTTGGCGAGGATGAGTGGTACGAATACTCTTCCACAAGCTTTAAGATTGATGGCTAATGAAATTGACAATATTAGTCAGTTGCTTTTCTGTTTCTCTAGCCGAGACGAACCAGTTAAATCCTTCACGCGAGCGTCAGCAAATAGCCTCTGATCTTGGTTTGTTCTCTTGACAATTAATCCACCCTGCTTAACGATTAAACAAGCCAAACAGCTCATCTCTCCACTGATGGAATCAGATTTCAGAGAAAGCCAAATTCCCGGCTATCGCTGGTCTGAACATCCGAGTAATTATGGAGGAATAGAACAACGGTGGTTAGTAGTAGAAAGTGAAATTCGTCGCCAGTCCGATCGGCGGAAACTAGAAATAAAAGTGGAAAAAGCCGAACAAGAAGGCAAAAAAAACTTCGGGAATTATCGGCTCAAAAATTTGCGTGTGGGCCTGATGCCTTAGTAGCCGCTCAGACTCTATCGAAACAACTGAATTATCATAATTTAACGGATATTAAAATAGAACATAGCTCAGAAAAAACTCGAAAATCATCCCAAAAAGCTCCCAAAGAATTCTATACCATTCAAGCCTCATTAGCAATCGATTCAAATTTAATAGAAAGAGAAACCCGACAAGCTAGACGTTGGGAGCGTGTCACTTTTGGGATGAGTATAAATACTCGTGAGCCCCACCATGACTTTTTTACCGATCATCAGTATA
>NZ_JAUBRO010000126.1:0-2302 GCF_036701945.1 Microcoleus sp. MON1_C1
CCATTGCCGTTCTTGATAACTGTTCGCTAGTCTAACAGCGAGCGCACTTTTTGACCTGCTTAGTCTAAACTCCAATCATTCTTCACGCCAGCGATAGTCCACAGGCACCCAAGCATAGCCCTGATTGTCTGCACGAATATGACCGACTCCTGGAAAAGAGACATGGGCGGCTGCGACGAGACGACGGGATGTTTCTGCATCGGCAAATTGTTTCGCCCGTTGCGCTGCTGCGGCATTAGGATCAACGTCAAAGTCGATCGTGATTTCCGGCTTCGGAAATTGAACCGAGGCGACGTGCACAATATCGCCCCAAAACTCGATACTCTCGCCTTGACTTTCCACCCTAAAGAAACTGTGTCCAGGTGTATGTCCTGGTGTAGGGCGTGCGGTAATCCCAGGTATAATCACCGTCTCGCCGGAAAACGGCTTCAGTTTGCCCATATCGAGATAAGGTTTGACTGTCTTAATTGCTTCGTTAAAATATCTTTGATAGTCTGGCGATCGCTCTGCATTAGCAGGGTTAAGCCAAAAATCAATATCGGGTTTGCCAACATATACCGTAGCAGCAGGAAACATGGGTTGACCACCTACAACCAAACCACCGCTGTGATCGGTATGGATATGAGTAATGAGAACGATATCGATATCGTCGGCCTTATAACCTGCTACCTGCAACGACCTCGGTAGCTTGCCGCCCAGTTTTCCAAACAATTCCCCTGAACCTGTGTCTACCAACACCTGCTTGTCTCCAGTGTCGATGAGAAATACATTGATCGAAGTTTCAACAGGGTTTTTAAGGAAGCTCTGATGCAGGAGGCGATCGATTTCTGCCTGGTTCGTATTGGTCAGCAGGGGATGCAGATCCAATGGCACTGTGCCGTCGCTGAGGGCGGTAATTGTGAAATCGCCTAACTCGAATTGATAGACACCCGAGACTTGAGGTTTCGCCGTTTTCTGTGCGCTAATTCCCGGAAACATAATTGAGGTTGCAATAATCAACACTGCGGTGATAACAGCTATGACAAGCCTAAAGAACATGTTGGAGATATCCCAATGATAATTAAAAATTGATGCGACATAAACTTAGTCTACAAAACCTTACCAAAAAGTACCACTCAAGTTCAACCAGTTAAGCTCTGATTTTAAGAGGCTGGGAAAAACTGGGACTCACCATAATAAGGAATCAAATTAAAATCTATAGCACTTTTTTGTTTACCTTGCCGAATTCCGTGTCGAGACTGAGAATGTACTGATTTGTTACTGACTTTCGAGTGACTTAATTGACGGGATGACAAGCAGATTTAAAGCAAAGCGGCTGCAAGGTTTTGAGTTGAGTGACCAAGGGAAAAGATACGCTTGCTGTAATTCAATCCAGATACAGTCACTTGAGTATTAATTCAAATACAGCCACTTGAGTATTAATTCAAATGCAGACACTTGAGTATTAATTCAATTTAATTTTTGTTAAACAAGCTAAATAATAGCTAAGCATTACGTCAGATAAAGCCAGTCATTTGCTATACGAAATAAGGCGGTAAACTGTACTAAATCAGTGACATACAGGTATTTGTAGGGACTGCACTCTACCTGTTTTTACCCGAAAATATCCGGCAAACGCCTGCAATTTTATGCCAACTTACTGCTTTTTTGTGCCGAGAATGCTTTTTTGTTGAGGCTGGTTATGGCTGTTTAGTTTTGGTAGCAAGCAATGTTTTTGCCATCGCAAACTCTGACTAATGCGTGCAGACGAAAAATATCCACCCCCTATGAATATTGAGCATATTGCTTACCCGCAGTTCAAACCTTATTGATATGGAATAAGGAACGACTCGCGAGTGGCTACTGAAGCCCAAATGCCTCAATAAGAGCGGTAAGGTATGGGACAGGGACGGCGAACTAGGTTTTTGTGGGAATATATTAGCGATCGCTCTTTACGGCAAGAGATTACTGCTTGTACTCATAACGTGGAGAATTATAACTGCCATTGATAGCTAGGAGTCGAGCGACTGCTGTAAACCGAGCGACTACTGTAAACCGAGTCAGGCGGTAAATTTTTATCCGACTGTCAAGTTTTGTTAGACAACAACAGTTTAGCCCATTGCAAAGCGCGAGTCCGACAACAGCAATTTACGCGACTGTCAAGGCTGACATAACGGCTGCTGTGGTGCCAATTTTCTCGCACTTGCTCAACTTGATTCTTAATTCAACTTAAATACTGTAACTTGACTATAGCAATTCCATTTGAGATGTAAATATAAATTTCTATGGTAAAATAGGAAAGTTTGATAATAAATGAAAGGGA